>NZ_LMOM01000012.1 GCF_001424185.1 Deinococcus sp. Leaf326
AGTCCGGAGACTGGGATTGATCTGTTGATCCAAGCTTGCGCTTGGCTTGCCTCTCAGAGGCTGTACTGCCAGTCCGAAGACCGGCCTGTGGTCTTGCGACCTCCCGAGTCTGGAGTCTTCCGAAGAAAACCGCTCGCACACCCTGTCGGATGTTCCTGTCATCGTCACCGATATCAGATTTTCATGCGTCCCAGCGATGCACCCCCGGATTGCTCCGTCTGCTTTTCGCCTTTGCCCTTTCTCTGGGGCGAAAAGAACTATAAAGCTTGTGCGAATTTCTGTCAAGGCCTGCCACACCTGTCCGTGCCGAGTGAAGAAGTAGGGCGCGCTAGCCTGCCTTCATGACGCGTGAACATCCCAACTGGACCGGGCTGACCGAGGACGAGCAGCAGCCCTGGCAGACCCTGGAAGCCCGGACCCTGGTGGGCGGAGTCCGGACGGTGCAGGAAGACCGCGTACAGGTGCGGCCCGGCGTGGAGACGACCTACCAGTACCGCCCGCGTGGCCCACGCGCCGTATTCGTCCTGCCGGTGACGGCGCGCGGCGAGGCCGTGCTGATCCGCCAGTACCGTTATCCCCTGCGCGCGACGATCACCGAGGTCGTGGCCGGCGGTGTGGAACGCGGGGAGGCGCTCCTCGGCGCCGCCGCGCGCGAGCTGAAGGAAGAGGTGGGCGGCGCGGCCGCGGAATGGGTGGCCCTGCCGGGGTTCTATCCGCAGCCGAGCATCAGCGGGGTCGTGTTCTACGGCTTCGTGGCGCTGGGCGTTGAGCTGGGCGAGGCGCAGAATGAGGATACGGAGACCATCGAGCGCCTGACCGTGCCGCTTACCGAGGCCTACCGCCGCCTGGAAGCGGGCGAGATTCAGGACGGGCCCAGCAGCCTGGTGATGTGGCACGCCCGGCGGATTCTGGCCGAGCGGGGGCTGCTCTGAGCGCGGCCTTCACGACCCTGAATGGGCCACACCGGCACGACGCCCTGATCGAGAACAGCGAATTCCTGGCTTTTGCGGACCGGGCCGGCACGCCGCAAGACGCCCTGGCCCACCTGGCCGCCGTACGCGCCCGCTACCCGGACGCCACGCACCACTGCTGGGCCTACCGCGTTGGGCCGCTGTACCGCTTCGGTGACGACGGCGAACCTGGGGGAACGGCGGGCGCACCGATCCTGCGGGCCATTGAGGGACAGGGGCTGGACGAGGTGGTAGTCGTCGTCGTGCGGTACTACGGCGGCACGAAGCTGGGCACCGGCGGACTGGTCCGGGCCTACGGAGGTACGGCGGCCGAATGCCTGCGCACTGCTCCCCGGCTGGAGGTCCGGCCCCGCTGCCGCTTGAGCGTAGCTGTGCCCTTCGAGCATCTCAGCGGGCTGTATCACCTGCTGGGGACCTTCGACACGGTGAGGGGAGAGGAGGCGTATACGGCGAGCGGGGTGACTCTTGAGGTGGAGGTCTACCCCGAGGAGGCGGACGCCTTCGCGGCGGCGCGGCGGCGCTGCGGGACGCCACGCGCGGATCGGCACAGGTGGAGGGCGTAGAGGAAGACGTATCGGAAGCCTGAGACGAGGGGCTGGGATCTGGACTAGACCGGCTCAGCGCTTCGGGCGGTCCTGTAACAGGCCACTGCCCACTGCCTGCCGGGTGATCTGGCCGAGGGCCTGGATGCCGCGCGCCTTACTCCAGAGGTCGCGGTCGAAGGTGAAGACCTTGCCCGACTGCACGGCGCGCAGCCGCAGCCAGATGCGATTCTTGCCCCAGCTGTCCAGTACGTTGTGCTCGCCGGGATTGACGAGCAGTACAAGGGTCGCGGGGTCGAGGGCCGCGATACCTTCGAGGTCGAGACTGTAGAGGCTGTCCTGCTTGCCCACCGAGGACGACAGGTTGGTGCGGCCCAGCCGGCCCATCAGGTCGCCGATGACACTCTCGCGCGAGTGCAGCACGAACAGATTCGAGGGGGGCAGCGCGGCCACGAGCAGCCCCCCGGCTCCCCTGCGGGCAAGCAGACGTGACTTGGTCAGGAGCCGGGCCTGTTCGTCCAGCAGACGCTGGGCCTGGGGTTCGCGGCCCAGTGCTCGGCCCAGGGTGCTCAGGGCGCCGAGCTGGCCCTGGTAGTCGCTGCGGAACACGTTCAGGGAGATCGTCGGGGCGATCCTGGAAAGCTGCGCGTAGATATTCTTGTGCTGGCCCGTGTCGGCCAGGATGAGGTCGGGCTTGAGGGCCAGGATTTTCTCTAGGCTGGGCTGCGCGCGGGTGCCGACGTTGGGGACGCCCGCGAGCTGCCGGCCCAGGTAGTCGGGCACGTCGGCCTCGCGCGCCCAGCCGACCGGCTTGAGGCCCAGGGCGGAAACGTCGTCGGCGTAGGCGTACTCCAGGACCACGACGCGCCTGGGGGTGTTCGGCAGGTCCACGGTACCCAGATCGTGCTTGATGCCCACAGCCCCTGCCGAGGCAGCGAGCGAGAGGCCGAGGAGCGGGACGAAGAAACTCTTCATATCCGACCAAACTACTCGGGATTGAGAGAGGAGGGCCAGTGTCCGTCTGGTCAAGTCCTGCGGCCACAGAAGGCCTGGACTGCCCGGCCTAGACTGTCTGAATGACTGCGCCAGACGCCGCTCCTGCCCCCACCCATCCAGGCGGGCACATCCACCTGCCGGACGGCTCCTGCTGCAAGCCCAAGCGTTTTGCCCACCTGCACCAGCACACCCAGTACAGCCTTCTGGACGGTGCAGCCAAGCTCAAGGACCTGCTGAAGTGGGCCAAAGAGGTCACGCCCGAGGGCCAGACCCCAGCGCTGGCGATGACCGACCACGGCAACATGCACGGCGCAGTGCACTTCTACAACTACGCGACCGGCATGGACGTCAAGCCGATCATCGGGTACGAGGCGTACGTGGTGCCGGGGCAGGGCACCCGCCGCGACCGCACGCGCGGCCAGGACGGCGAGAAGGGCATCTTTCACCTGACGCTGCTGGCGCGTGACTTCGAGGGCTACCAGAATCTGTGCCGTCTGAGCAGCCGGGGCTATACCGAGGGGTACTACTACAAGCCGCGTATCGACCACGAACTGCTTCAGGAGCACCATAAGGGCGTGATCGCCATGAGCGGCTGCCTGGGCAGCGAGGTGCAGCAACTCCTGATGCAGGGGCGCGAGGCCGACGCCAAGGCGAGACTGCTGTGGTACCGCGACCTGTTCGGCGAGAACTACTACATCGAGATTCAGGATCACGGTCTGCCCGAGCAGCGCAGGAACAACCCCATCCTGAAGGCTTGGGCGCAGGAACTCGGCATCGGGATGGTGGCGACGAACGACGGTCACTACGTCAAGAAGTCGGACGCGACCGCGCACGAGACCCTGCTCGCCATCCAGACCAAGGCGACGCTGGCCGACGAGAACCGCTTCAAGTTTCCGTGCGACGAGTTCTATGTCAAGGACCTGGAGGAGATGCAGGCGGCCCTGCCGGTGGCCGAGTGGGGCGAGGAGGTCTTCGACAACACGGCCATGATCGCCGACCTGTGCAACGTCGAGCTGCCGGTGGGCAAGAAGCGCGTATACCAGATGCCGGCCCTGCCCATTCCCGAGGGCCGCACCATGCCCGAGGAACTGCGCGTACAGACCTACCGGGGCACAGTCAAGCGCTACCCGGCGCACGCCACCGAGGGACTGCTGCGCGACTATGCTGCCCGTTCGCTGGCGGAACTGGGCGAGGCCGACGCCGCGCGGGTGCTGGCACGCGTACCGGGCTGCGACGCCCAGAGCTGCGATCTGGAGACGCTGCTGACCCTGCTGGCCTTCCTGGGCAGCGAGTGGGAGGCGCGGGGCAAGGCCGCCGAGGAAAAGTACACGCCCTATCCGGCGCTGGTGAAGATGGAGGAGGAAGCGGAAAACGGCATCCTGCCCCCCTACGCCTACGAGGACTGCCGCCGCGCGCAGGGCAGGGACAGCGACACGACCATCGAGCTGGACCCGGACGCCGACGAGGGCGAAACCACGCGCGGCCACCACCGCCACGCCCTGACCATCCTGCGCCGGGCCGAGTACGAGCTGTCGGTCATCAACAACATGGGCTTTCCCGACTACTTCCTGATCGTGGCCGATTACATCAACTGGGCCAAGGACCACGACATCTCCGTGGGGCCGGGGCGCGGCTCGGGCGCAGGCAGCCTCGTGGCCTACGCCATGCGGATCACCAACCTCGATCCCCTGGAGTTCGAGCTGCTGTTCGAGCGCTTCCTGAACCCCGACCGCATCTCGATGCCCGACTTCGATATCGACTTCAATGACGCGCGGCGCATGGAGGTCATCGAGTACGTGCGCGGCAAGTACGGCGACGACAAGGTCGCCATGATCGCCACCTTCGGGACGATGGCGAGCAAGGCCTGCCTCAAGGATGTGGCGCGCGTGATGGGCCTGGAATACGCCAAGGTGGACAAGGTCTCCAAGCTCATTCCCATCAAGTTCGGCAAGAGCTACAGCCTGGAGCAGGCGCGCGAGTCGGTGCCGGACATCGCGCAGATGCTGAACGAGGATTCGCAGCTCCTCGAAGCCTACGAGTTCGCGCAGAAACTCGAAGGCCTGACGCGCCACGCCTCGGTGCACGCGGCGGGGGTGGTGATCGGGCGCGACAAGCTCACCGACCTCGTGCCGGTCATGCGCGACACGTCGGGTGAGGGCATGGTCTGCCAGTACGACATGAAGGCCGTGGAGGACATCGGCCTGATCAAGATGGACTTCCTAGGCCTGCGCACGCTGAGCTTCCTCGACGAAGCGCGGCGCATCATGCGCGAGTCGCAGAAGATCGACGTGGATTTCGACGCGATTCCCTTCGACGACGAGAAGACCTACGCGCTCATGAGCCGGGGCGACACCAAGGGCGTGTTTCAGCTCGAAGGCGCGGGCATCGCGGACGCCTCGCGCCGCCTCAAGCCCCGGCGCCTGGCCGACATCATCGCCCTCTCGGCGCTGTACCGCCCCGGCCCGATGGAGAACATCCCGACCTACGTGCGGCGCCACCACGGGGTCGAGGAAGTGGACTACGTGCGCGACGGCTTCGCGGCCAGCGCCCCGCACCTCGAGAAGATCTTGCAGGAAACCTACGGCATCCCCGTGTACCAGGAGCAGATCATGCAGATCGCCTCCGAGGTGGCGGGCTTCTCCTTGGGCGGAGCGGACCTGCTGCGCCGGGCGATGGGCAAGAAGGACGTGGCCGAGATGGCCCGGCAGCGCCAGATCTTCGTGGAGGGAGCCGAGGAAAACGGCGTGTCCAAGGAGGAGGGGAACAAGCTCTTCGACCTGCTGGACGCGTTCGCCAACTATGGGTTTAACAAGTCGCACTCGGCGGCCTACGGGGTCATCACCTACCAGACCGCGTGGCTCAAGGCCAACTACCCGGTCGAGTTCATGGCGGCCCTGTTGACCGTCGAGCGCCGCGACTCGGACAAGGTGGCTGAGTACGTCAGCGACGCCCGCAAGATGGACGTGCGTGTGCTGTCGCCGGACATCAACCGGTCGAGCAGTGACTTCGCCGTGCAGGGCGAGGAAATCCTGTTCGGGCTGTACGCCATCAAGGGCCTGGGCGAGGCGGCGGTGCAGAAGATTCTGGAGGAGCGCGAGCGCGGCGGTGGGTACGCCTCACTCTCGGACTTCTGCTCGCGCCTGGGCAACAAGGTCTGCAACCGCAAGGCCCTGGAAAGCCTAATCAAGTCGGGGGCCTTTGACGCCTTCGGCGAGCGGCGCCAACTGCTGGAATCGGTGGACGACGCCCTGGAAGACGCCGCCGGCACCGCCGAGATCAATGCAAAGGCCCAGAGCGGCATGAGCATGATGTTCGGCTTCGAGGAGGTGAAGAAGGAGCGCCCGCTGCGCAGCGGCGTGACGCCCCTGACCGACCTGGAGCGCCTGAAGATCGAGAAGGACGCGCTGGGCCTGTATATCTCCGGACATCCGCTGGAGCAGCACGAAGGCCTGCGCGAGGCGGCGAGTTGCCGCATCAGCGACCTCGACACCTGGTTTACGACCCAGAGCGTGGCTCCCGGCAAGCGCATCAAGGCGGTGCTGGCCGGCATGATCGAGAGCGTGGTCAAGAAGCCGACCAAATCGGGCGGCATGATGGCCCGCTTCATCCTGGCCGACGAGTCGGGGCAGACCGAACTCGTGGCCTTCTCGCGCGCCTACGACCGCATTCAGGACCGGCTGGTGAACGACACGCCCGCCCTGGTGATCGTGGAGCTGGAGTCTGAAGACGGCGGCCTGCGGGCGATTGCCGAGGAGGTCGTGGGGATTGAGCAACTGACCGAGGTGCCCAAGGTCATGTACGTGACCATCGACCTGGAGACGGCCAGCCCGGACGCTGTCGGCGAGTTCCAGAGCGTGCTGGAC
Source organism: Deinococcus sp. Leaf326 (assembly GCF_001424185.1). Classification (NCBI taxonomy): domain Bacteria; kingdom Thermotogati; phylum Deinococcota; class Deinococci; order Deinococcales; family Deinococcaceae; genus Deinococcus; species Deinococcus sp. Leaf326. The sequence goes on from NZ_LMOM01000012.1 coordinate 6,373, forward strand.
GAACACGCAGGCAGTATGCCCACCTACCTGCGGCTGGAGACGCCCGAGCAGTTCGTGCTGTACCAACTGGACCACGGGATGGGCAGCCCGGAGGCGATCCGGGCGCTGAACCGCACCTTCGCCTGGGCCTCGGCTTATCTGGCCTACGACCAGCAGACCATTCTGGGCCGTTTCGCTCCCAAGCCGCCCGCCTGGATGGCGCGGCAGCAGGGCGGGGGCGGAGGCATGCGGGCGTGATTCCGGAACCCCTGCGCGCAGAGGCGGCCATCCATCATCTGCTGCTGCGCGAGGGGTTCATGACGGGCCGCGAAGTCGTCGCCTGGGCCGATGCCTGGCTGATGCGTCTGGATGACCTGCCCGACGAACTGGTGGACATCAGCCTGAGCCGGGAGAGGGCCAACGACATTCTCGGTGCCCTGAACCGGCTGGCCCCACCGGGGCTGGATGCCGACACCTTCGGCCGCCTGTGTCAGTTGCTCCATGGACAGCTCGAACGGTCGCCACAGGCTCTGGAGGCTATTACGGCGCTGCTCTGGCGGGTGCATTACGACGGTGTGGACGGTGCCCGGCCGCTGACTTTTGAGCCCTTGCAGGGGCTGTACATGTTCCGCGAGTACCAGAATCTCATTCCTGACGGCTACGTGCACCTGACGCTGGACGAGTTGCGCGGGGATGTGCTGGAGTTTCTGGGCGGGTACGCCCGCAGAGGCAAGGCCTGAGCTTCTCTGCGCTCGCTCGGCTTATCAGCCGCCGCATCTCCGGTCTACGAAGCGTCCAGCACCGAGGCCAGGGCCAGCGAAAAGGGTAGACACAGGGGGTGGGCTACGGCTTCCCTAACCCCCGCCTCACCCGCTGACTCCAGGCCGCCCCCAGACTGAGACCATGCTCGATAACATTCTGGACACGGTCCGCCGAGGGGCCGAGAAAGTGCAGCGCCGGGGCGAGGAAGTGGCCCAGGTGGCCCGGCTGCGGATGGAAGTCTTTCAGCTCGGCCGCGAACTTGACGGCACCTATGGCCGCTTGGGGCGCGCGTACCACGGCGGCGCGCAGCCCGACCAGATGGCTGAGCTCCAGACCGAGATCCGCCGGCTGGAGGCCGAGATCCAGGCCCGCGAGCGTCTCATCACCGAGCTCGGGAGCGTTCCCGACGAGCCGGGGACCCAGCGGGTCGAGCCGGCCTACCCGGTCGCGACGCCGACGGCGACCGCTGCCTCCACGACTGCCTACAACACGCCCGCCGCCGTGCCCCACCCCGGCCAGGAGGTTCCTTCCATGACCAAGAACGACGTTCCGACCACGCCCGACCCCACCATGCAGCACAGCGACGAGCGGCTCGTGCCCGGCGACAAGACGGCCAGCCAGGGCAATGAGGCGGCGCGCGACGAGATGGTGCGTCACCGCGAGACCATCGAAGAGGGCAAGGCGTCCAGCAAGAATCCCGATCCGCTCGATCTCTGATCTGGACGCCGCCGGACAGGCCCGAGTGCCTTCCTGACTTCTGAGCCCCTGAATGACTGCCCCCGCCGAAGCGGGGGCGTTGTCGTGGATCTGGAAGCGCTGCTCAGCCCGGAGATAGGAGCTCGGCGCCGTGTGTCCGCAGCCAGGCCCGCTGTTCACGGTGCCCGGGCCTCAGGCGGGCGACATGCGCCCAGTAGCGCGGCGAGTGGTTGAGTTCCAGCAGGTGGGCGGCCTCGTGCAGCGCCACGTACTCCAGCACGGGCAGCGGCGCGGCGCTCAGCGCCCAGTGGAGCCGGATGTCGCCGCGCGCTGTGCAGCTGCCCCAGCGGCTGCGCGTATCACTGACTTGCACCGTACCCAGACGGTCCAGGGCCCCCAGCTGCGTGGCGAAGTCACGGACCAGCCGCTTGTACGGCTCCGGCGTGGCCGCGCGCCGCCACGCCCGGACCTGCGCCGCCAGCCCCGCAGGGTCGGCGGCCGGGAGACGCAGGTCGTCACCCACCCGCTCGGGTCGCAGCAGATCGCTGACCACACGGAGTGTCAGGGGCTCGCCCATAAAGAAGACGACCGAGCCGTCGCCCGGTGCCGGAGCTGGGGGCGCGGAGGCGGCCTGGGCCTGCCGCTCCAGGTGCTGTGCCAGCCAGCCACTCTTGGCTTCCACGAAGGCGCGGATGGCGGCCTCGGGCAACTGCGTAGGGGCGTGCGCCGTGACCACGCCGCCGCGCACTTCCAGCGCCAGGGTGCGGCGGCGTCCGCTGCGGCGCACGACGACGGTCAGGCCGGCGACGGTGAGGGTGGGCAGGGGAACCGGCATCCACTCAGCAGAGCGCGGTGGGACAGGCGGCGTCAAGGTGCGTGGGGATACGAGAAAGGGCGTGGAGAGCCGGTCTGGCCTCCACGCCCCTACCGCTCAGCTCAGAGCTGGTTGTAGGGCACGTTCAGGGTGTCGCAGTTGTTCGGGTTGCCCGACTGGAAGCCCTTGGTGAACCAGTTGATGCGCTGCTGGCCGCTACCGTGCGTAAACGAGTCCGGCACGACGCGGCCCTGGCCGGCGCGCTGCAGGGTGTCGTCGCCGATGGCCGAGGCGGTGTCGAGGGCCTCACGGATGTCGGCCTGGGTCAGGTTGGCGGCCTCGCTGCCGCGCACCTTGTTGCCCCATACGCCTGCGAAGCAGTCGGCCTGAAGCTCAAGGCGAACGCTGTAGCTGTTGGCTTCGGCCTCGCTGCGGGCCGCGCGCTGCTTGCGCTCGACCTGATCGGCGATCCCGAGTTCGTTCTGGACATGGTGCCCGACCTCGTGGGCGATCACGTAGGCGTAGGCGAAATCGCCGCCGCCGCCGAGCTGACGCTCCATCGTGTTGAAGAAGCTGGTATCCAGATACACCTTGCTGTCCAGTGGGCAGTAGAACGGCCCCACGGCGCTGCTCGCCTGTCCGCAGGCGCTCTTCACGCTGCCGCTGAACAGCACGAGCCTGGGCTTGGTGTACTGCCGGTCCGACTGCTTAAAGATGCCCGTCCAGACCTGATCGGTGCTGCCCAGAATCCGGTCCACGAACTGGTAGCTCTCGTCCTTGGTGTCGCTCTGGGTCTGCCCATTTTGCGTCTGGCCATCCTGGGTCTGCGAGGGAGCGTTATGGGTCTGCGTCTGCTGGCCCGAGTCACCGCCGCCTAGGATCACGCTGGGGTCAATGCCGAAGAACAGCGCCACTACGGCGATGATCAGGCCGCCGATACCGCCTACCGCGAGGCCGCCGCCGGGCAGGCCCCCGCCGCCGCGCCGGTCTTCCACATTGCCGCTTCCCGGAAGATTTTTCCAATCCATGAGGATGTCAGTGCTCCTTTTGGGTCCTGCGCCGGGCCAGCCGGTGCACGCTGGCTTTGCCGGGGCCCCGTTGCGGCGCGGGGAACCTCAGTCTAGGACTCTGTGGCTGACGACACCTTTAGTGAGAATGCACCGAACGTTGCGAATTGAGCGCGGGGCGGGCGCTGGGTCAGCCGGCGTGAAAGGGACACGCCCCGGCTGAAGCAGGTTCTTCCGGGTCCAGCCAGCGGGGAGACTGGTGGGCGAAGTTGGGGGCCTCCTCACGGGCTCTGTAGCTGCGGCCCCAGACCGGGGTCGTCGCGGGCGAGAGCGGCGGGATGAGCCACGACCACCGGCCGCGCACCTCACGCCCAGCCCGCGCTTCCCGTTCCTCGAACCGCCGGAAGTGCCGCGTGACCGTGTGGTGATCAGTGATCTTGACCCCCGCCGCCCCGAAGGAGTGCAGCGTCGCCACGTTCAGCTCGACGAGCGCCCGGTCACGCCACAGCGTGCGCTCGCGCGAGGTGTCCAGCCCCAGCGCGCGGCCCACCGCCGGCAGCTGGTCATAGCGGTCGGCATCGGCCAGATTGCGTGCGGCGATCTCGGTCTGCACGTACCACCCGCTGAAGGGCGCGCACGCGAAACTCAGCCCGCCGACCTCCAGGCTCATGTCGCTGATGACCGGCAGGGCGTGCCACCGCAGCCCCAGCTCCGCGACAGCGGGGCAGTCGGGATGCGTGAGGGCCACCTCCTGCACGGCCTGGGGCGGCAGGGTGAACAGCCGGGTCCGTCCTCCTGCCTCAATGGCCAGCGGCAGCACGTCGAAGGCGGTGCCGGGGCCGCCCGCCCAGCCCAGCCGGCGCAGCCAGTCGGTCAGAGCGAGGTTGGCCGGGTCGCCCACCACACTCTCCGGGTGGCCGGGCTGCCGGTATGCCGCATACCGGATGAGCTGCGGGTTGTGAATCCGCACGCCCGGCCCGAACACGCTCATCAGAGGGCGCAGGTGTCCGCCGTGAAAGGCGTCCTCCAAGTGGGCACACAGGTGCGCGAAGACCTCCTCGTGCGCCGTGACGTGCCGCAGGTCACGCACCTCCAGCGCTTCCCAGTACAGCCGGCCCACACAGCGCGCCGAGTTGCGCCACGCCACCCGGCCCCCGTGCCTGAGTTCCTCGGTGTTCAGGGTATAGGTGCCAGTGTGGCTCAGCTCGTCCCCGACGGCACGGAGCCGGGCCTCCAGGCCTTCCAGCGCGTGCTCGGCGTACATCCCGGTCAGGAACCGTTCCGCCTCACGCTGCACGGCTGGGGGGGTCAGGGTCATGGCGTGAGGCTAGCGCCGCCGCCGCTGCGGGAATGTCCCGCGTGGGGGGGTACGGTGCCCCCGGCGGGGGAGAAGAAGTCTGTGCCTACTCGCCCTGCAGGGTCAGCACCAGCGAGCGCGCTCCGCCCTGGTCGCGGTGCTCGCACAGGTACACGCCCTGCCAGGTGCCCAGGGTCAGGCGGCCGCCGCCCACCGGCAGACTTAGGCTGCTGCCCAGCACGCTCGCCTTGATGTGGGCGGCCATGTCGTCGTCCCCTTCCAGGGTGTGCTCGAACGGCGCCCAGCCGTCCGGCACCGCGTGATTGAAGTACCGCTCGAAGTCGCGTCGCACGTCGGGCGAGGCGTTCTCGCTGACTGTCAGGCTGGCTGAGGTGTGCTGAATGAACACGTGCAGCAGCCCGGTCTGCACCTGCCCGAGCTCGGGCAGAGCGGCGAGCACCTCACGGGTGATGAGATGAAAGCCGCGTGGGTACGGGCGCAGGGTCACTCGGCGTCGGGTCCACATACCGCTCAGGGTAGGGGAAGGCCGGACTTCATGGGCGCGCCCTACCCTGAGCGGCGATGCGTCCTCTTCTCATCCCCCTGCTGCTCGCCGCGTTGTCCACTGGGCCGGTGAGTGCCGCCGTGCCGACCGTCCCTGTCACCCCCTCGCCCTCGCGGGTGGTGCTGCCGGTGTCGGTGCCCCTGGCCGGCGTGCAGGCCGCCGCAGAGGCCCGTGTGCCCGCCGAACTCGCGCGGCTCGACCAGACCCGGTCGTTCCTGGGTGGGGCCGTTCAGGTGCGCCTCAGCGGCGCGGTGACGCGGGCAGGCACCCCGACCATCGTCCCCGATGGCGACGCGCTCGTGGTGCGTGTGCCTCTGCGCGCCGAGTTCCAGGCGGCCCCGGTTGGTGTGGGCGCGGCACTGGGGCGCAGTTTCGGCGGTGCGGCGACCGTCAGCCTGCGTCTCACGCCCTACGTGACCCCCGAGTGGGAGGCGGGCGTGCGCGCCAGTGCCGACGCCGTCTGGACCGACCCCCTGAGCGTGGAGCTGGCGCCGGGCGTGAAGATCAGCGTGCAGTCGCTGGTGGGCGCGCAGGTGCGGACGGCGCTGGACGCCGTGACCACGAGCATCGAACGCTCGGTGCGCGGGGGGCTGGATCTGCGGCGCCGGGCGGGCACGCTCTGGGCACGGGTGCAGCGGCCCTGGGCCCTGCCACTGCCCGAGCCGGGTTACGCGCTCGTGTCGCCGCAGACCCTGGCCGTCACCCCCTTTCGCCTGAGCCCGCAGGAGATCGGGGTGACGGTGGGGGCCAGCTTCGGCCTCAACGCGGGGCTGGGCCGCGCGCCCGAGGTCGCCGCCCGGTCCCTGCCTCCGCTGACGACCGCGCCCCGGCTGGAGCCGGGCCTGAGTCTCGCTGTACCTCTGTCCCTGCCCTACGCCGACCTCTCGGCGCTAGCGACCCGTTCGGCAGCTGCGCGGCCCTATACCCTGCCGGTCCCCACCAGCCCGGTTCTGCGCGTGCTGGACGTGCGCCTTACGCCCGCCGGCGACCGGGTCCGGGCCGCCGTGCGCGCCGAGGTGCGCGGACCGCTGGGGCTGCGCCTGGAAGTGACGACCGACGTGACCGGTACTCCGGTCCTCGACCCGGCCACCCAGATCGTGACTCTGCGCGGCGTGAGCGTCCAGACCCGTAAGGAGGGCCTGAGCGGGCGCGCCGTCGCCTGGTTGGCCGACGCCCGCGCGCAGGAGTACCTGTCGCGCGCCGCCCGCTTCGACCTGACGCCCGCGCTGGAGCGTGCCCGGAGTAGCCTGGCCGCCCGCCTGCCCTTTTCGCCCGTGCCGGGGCTGAGCCTGGGCGGCGCGGTGGGGCCGCTGCGCGTGACCTCGCTGGACGTGACCCCTCAGGTCCTCGTGGTGCAGGCGGCCGTGACCGGTACGCTGCGCGCCGAGGTGCAGGCGGGCGCGTTGAACTAAGAAAAGACCCTGTGGCCGATTCCCCCGATACACCAGAGCCCCCCCTTCCGCGGGGAAGAGGGGCGCCAGTAAAGCCGCGTTCCGGAGGGCTATTCGGCTCCGCGCCGCAGGGGCAGGTAACGCGGTTCCCAGGCCCGTTCACGGATGACTGCCTCCAGGGCGTCGTCGTTCATCGCGCGAACGCGGCGTTCGGCGCACACACCGTCCTCGATGGCCTGGCGCGCGACCCGCACCGCGACGCGCACGCTCAGCTCGCGCAGTTCGCTGATGGGCGGGTACACGCGCGGCGCGCCGCCGCTCTGGGCGTTGTGCTCTGCGGTGTAGTCGGCCAGCGTCAGGGCGGCGGCCATCACCATGTTGTCGGTGATCTCGCGTGCCCGGCTGACCACCGCGCCGAAGCCCAGCCCCGGGAAGATGAAGGCGTTGTTGCCCTGGCCCACGGCGTAGCGCCCGCCCTCGTACTCGACATCCGGAAAGGGACTGCCCGAGGCGACCACGGCGCCGCCGCGTGTCCAGTGGATCAGGTCGGTAGGGCGGGCCTCGACGTGGCTCGACGGGTTCGACAGCGGAAACACGATGGGCCGGGGCGTGTGTTCCAGCATTGTCTCGACCGTCTCCTGCCGGAACAGGCCCGGCACGCCGGTAAAGCCCAACAGAGCGGTCGCGCCGGCCCCGGTCACGGTCTCGTGCAGCGTGGGGTACTCGCCCGCGTACTGCCAGCCCGCCACGGCGGCCGCCGGGCGCACGAAGCTCTGCTGCTGTTCTTCGAGGTCGGGCTGCCCGTCCATCAGGAGGCCGTAGCGGTCCACCACGTAGATGCGGGCGCCCGCGTCCTCGTAGCTCAGCCCCTCCTGCATCAGGCCCTGGCGGATGGCGGTCGCCACGCCGATGCCGGCGGCCCCCGCCCCCACGATCACGAACACCTGGTCCTTCAGGGCCTCGCCCTTGAGGCGCGCGGCGCTGATGAGGCCGGCCAGGGCCATCGCCCCGGTGCCCTGGATGTCGTCGTTGAAGCTCGGGACGACCTTGCGGTAGCGCTCCAGCACCCGGAAAGCCGTACCGCGCGAGAAGTCCTCCCACTGGATGATCGCCTTGGGGTAGCGCGTGGCGACCGCCTCGACGAAGGTGTCGAGGAACTCGTCGTACTCGCTGCCCGTCAGGCGCTTGTGGTGGCTGCCCAGGTACAGCGGATCGTCGATGAGGTCCTGGCGGTTGGTGCCCACGTCGAGCTCGACCGGCAGGGTCTTGTCGGGGCCGACGCCGCCCGCTGCCGTGTACAGTGAAAGTTTGCCGATCGAGATCGCCATGCCGCCGAAGCCCTGGTCGCCGAGGCCCAGAATGGCGCTCGAATCGGTCGCCACGATCATGCGTACGTCGTTCACCGACACGTTTTCCAGCATGTCGTCGATGCGCCCGATATCCGAGCGGCTCACCGTGAACCCGCGCGGGTAGCGGTAGTTGCCCGAGTAGTTCTTGACTGCCTCACCCACGGTGGGCGTGTAGATGATGGGCAGCATTTCCTCGAGGTGATCTTCGAGCACCGCGAAGAACAGGACCTCGTTGCGGTCCTGCAGGGCGCGCAGGTACTCGTGCTTTTCGAGGTCCGAGCTGCACTGCAAGTAGCGCAGGTAGGTGCGCTGCTTCTGTTCCTCGAAGGTGCTCACGTGCGGCGGGATCAGGCCTTCGAGGCCCAGGCCCAGGCGCTCCTCGGGCGTGAAGGCGGTCGTCTTGTTCAGCAACGGATTTTGCAGCAGGGCCAGCCCGGTCACGTGCACGTCGATGAACCGCTGACCCTCAGCGTCCCGTTTGACGTCGTAGTACCGGGAAACAGGAAGAGACTTCGGCATATCGTTCCAGCATAGCGGCGCCGTTCTCCGGATGTGTCCGCCGCACTGTGCCGGAGCTGAAACCCTCTGGGGGACGGGGGAGACTGTCTAGGCCCGCACGGCCTCCCAGCGGCGGCGCAGCTCGGCGAAACCGTCCTGGAGCCGTGTGCCGGCCGTCACGACCTGGGTGGTGGTGCCGTGCCCGACCGCGTCGCCCAATTCGTTCACGGCGAACAGATCGGCGTGGATACGCCGGCCTTCCTGCCGCGTGAACGTCGCTGTGACGGTCACGGTCATGCCCGGCAGCGCCGAGGCGGTGTGGAACACTTCGAGCTGTGTGCCGATTCCCTCCTCACCCCCTTCCAGAAAGGGCAGGATGAGCTTGCGCCCCGCCTCCTCGAAGTGCCGGGCCAGCCAGTAGGTCGCGTAGACCGGGTGCACCGGACCCAGTTCGGCGAACTGCACGGTCATCTCGTCCGTCACGGTGATGACGAGCTGCTGCTGAAATCCCTCGGGCATGGGGCGCATGGCTCCAGCCTACCGGACATGAAGCTTCGCTGAAACCGTGTCGGCCCCCGTACGGCGCGCGCGCGGCGCCCCCGCTTACACTGCCGGGGTGAAATTGAAGCCCGCCGATCTCCTGACCCTGATCCGTGAGGCCGCCCTGGCCTTCGGGCAGGACAAGGCCCCGCGACTGTCGGCGGCCATCGCGTACTACGCCATGTTCAGCATCGCGCCGCTGCTGGTGGTTGCCGTGGCGGTCGCCGGATTTTTCCTGTCGGACGCGGCCGTCATCCAGCAGCTGTTCGGGCCCGGCAGCCTGATCGCGCAGAACCTGGGCGACCAGGCCGCCGAATTCCTGCGTGGGCTGCTCGACAGCCAGCAGGGCGTGCAGCGCGGCTCGGGCTGGGCGACCACCATCGCCTTCGCCGTGCTGTTCATGGGGGCCACGGGGCTGTTTGTGCAGCTTCAGGACGCCCTGAACAGCCTGTGGGGCGCCGACCCTGCCCCGCCCATGGGCGTGGTCGCCATCGTCAAGACGCGCGTGCTGGCCTTTTTCATGATCCTGATCATCGGGCTGCTGCTGCTGCTGTTCCTGGGCCTGAATACCTACCTCTCGGCCATCGCGCAGAATCTCGGCGACCGCATCGGGGCCGGGGCCTTTTTCGTTCGCCTGGGCACCTTCGTCCTCTCGGCGCTGTTTCTCACGCCCATCTTTGCGGCCATCTACAAGCTGCTGCCGGTGGTGCGTCTGGAGTGGCGTGACGTGACGGTCGGCGGCGCGGTGACGGCTTTCCTGTTCACCCTGGGGCAGCTCCTGATCGGGCTGTACTTTGGGCAGGCGGCGCCGGGCAGCGCCTTCGCGGCGGCGGGCACCCTCGTCACGCTGTTGCTGTGGATCTACTACAGCGCCATGATCTTCTTTTTCGGGGCTGAAGTGACCTGGGTCTACAGCCAGAAGTACGGGACGCGGGCGGGCGGCGCCGGCAACGTCGCCAAGAAGCGGGCGGTCGCCGGCCTGGGCGCCGAGATCGACACGGCCCCCAGCGCTCAGGAGGCCGAAGCTGCCGCTGAGGCCGACCGCCCGGTGCGCGACGCCCGGGGCCGCGTGGTGGCCGGGCCACAGGCCGCCAGTCAGGAGAAGGGTGCCCGGAGTCGTCGCCGCCTGCCCTGGCCTCTGACCCGGGGTCCGGCCACCCGCCGCGCCCCGGAGTCCAGTCTGCCCAGTGTGAGCGGCGCCCTCTGGAACGCCCTGAGCGCCGTACTGGCGGTGCCGGCCGTGATCGTACTGCGGCTCCTGGGCCTCACCGGCCGCAGGAAGTAGCCCAGCAGAAACGGGGGACGCGGGGCAAAGTGGCTCCGCGTCCCCCCGCTCTTCTGGCTTCCTACAGCACGACCGGGTAGGGCAGCGTGCCCTCGTAGATCGCGCGGCCTACGATGGCGCCCTCGATGCCCTCCTCGGCCAGCAGGCGTACGTCCTCGGTGTCCCGCACGCCGCCGCCCACGATCAGGGTATTGAGCCACAGCCCGCGGACCTGCCGCATCAGCTCGCGGTCCAGGCCCTTCAAGGTGCCGTCGCGGGTCACGTCGGTAAAGATCAGGGTTTCCAGGCCCGCGTCGGCCAGTCTGGGGGTCAGCTCGGCCACCTGCACGCCGCTGCCCTGCGCCCAGCCGTGGGTGGCGACCTCCAGCCCGCGCGCGTCAAGGCTCACGACGACCGCCTCGGAGCCGTGGGCGGCGATGAGTTCGGCGACGAGTTCCGGGCTTTTGACGGCCGCCGTGCCGATCACCACGCGGCGCACGCCCAGCGCGAGCAGGGCCTCGGCGTCCTCGCGGCGGCGCACTCCGCCGCCCACCTCGACCGGCACGCCGAGGTCCGAGACGATCCGCGCGATGATCTCCCGGTTCTCGCCGCGCCCGGTAGCGGCGTCGAGGTCCACGAGGTGCAAGAAGCCCGCGCCCAGGCCGGCCCAGTGCTGCGCGGCCTCCAGCGGCGACTCGAAATACACGGTCTCGCGCTCGGGGTCGCCCTCGTAGAGCCGGACGGCGCGGCCCGACTGGATGTCCACGCAGGGCAGGATCAGGGGAGACAGGGAGCGGTTCACGCGCCCCAGCATAAGGGCCGGTGAGAACCGGGGCGGCTTCCGGACCGCTAGACTGCGCCTCAGCGTGCGAATCGGAATCGTGACTGCCACCTACCTGCCGTCCCGCAACGGGGTCGCCACCAGCACGGCGCTCTTTGCGCGCGGCCTGCGGGAACGCGGCCACGAGGTCCTGATCTTCGCGCCCCGCCACCCGCAGATGCCCCCGCACGAGGAAGGCGTCTACCGCCTGAACAGCTCGTTCGCGGGGGCGCGGGCGCTGGGTGCCCCGGCCGACTACCCGGTGATGCTCGCCCCCGGCCCCCGGCTCACGGCGCGGCTGCCTCTGCGCGGGCTGGACGTGGTTCACACCATGCACCCCTTCCTGGCCGGGCGGCTGGCGCTGCGCTGGGCACGCCTTGCGGGGGCGCCGGTGGTCTACACGGCCCACACCCAGTACGACGAGTATCTGCATTACACGCCCATGCCCCGGCGGGTGGGCCGCGCGGTGCTGCGCCCCCACGTCTCGGCCTTCGCGCGGCGGGTGGACGCTGTGCTGGCGCCAGGTCAGGCGATGGTGGACATGCTGCGCGGCTACGGATTTGCCGGCGAGGTGACCCTGCTGCCCAATCCGGTGGACCTCACAGCCTTCGCCGGGGCCACGGGCACGGCGTTCCGGGCCGAATACGGCATTGCGCCAGACGTGCCGCTCGTTATGTCGCTGGGTCGGCTGGCCCCCGAGAAGAACCTGGGTACCATGCTGCGCGCTTTCGACCGCGCGCGGGCCAGTCGCCCCGAACTGCGGCTGCTGGTGGTCGGAGACGGCCCCAGCCGCGCCGAAGCCCAGGCGGCGGCCCCCGAGGGCGTGACCTTCACCGGGCCGGTGCCCTACCCCCGCGTGCCCGAGGCCCTGGCCGCCGCCGACGTCTTCCTGACCGCGAGCACCAGCGAGGTGCTGCCCATGTCCATGATCGAGGCGCTGGCGGCCGGCGCGCCCCTGGTCGCGGCCCGCAGCGCCGCCGCCCTGGACCTGGTCCGTGAGGGCGAGAACGGCACAGTGAGGGAGGCCACCCCCGACGACCTGTCGCTGGGCATGCTGGAGACCCTGGACCCCGCGCGCCTGAGCGCCCTCCAGGCCGGTGCGCGCGCCAGCGCCCGGCAGTACGCCCTGCCCGAGCGCGCCGCTGCCCTGGAGGCAGTCTACGGCCAGGTACTGGCGCGCCGCCGACGCCTGTAGCTCGGGGGCGGGGTCAGTTCAGCTGTTGTGCACAGGGTCTGGACGAATACAGGACAAAAGCAGAAGCCCCAGCATTTCTGCTGGGGCCCCTCTGCTGGTGCCGAGGATGGGATTTGAACCCACACACCTCGCGGCGCTAGTCCCTGAAACTAGTGCGTCTACCAATTCCGCCACCTCGGCACGCTTCCGGCGTCCTGCACAGCTCCGGTTGCTTTGGTATCTCACCCGCGCTAGCGGGCGCGTTTCAGGCTCGCTTACTTTACTGGCGACTTCCGGAACTGTCAAGCGTTGCCGGCGATAGCTTCCCGCGTCCTGCGCACGACCTCGGCGGCCAGCGCCTCTCCGCGCGCCGACAGGTTGTCTCGTTGGGCCCGGAGCCGCGTTCCCTCCCCGGCCTCCAGGTGGCGCAGGTTGATGTCCAGGGTCAGCAGGGCCGCCTCCAGCGCGCCGCGCAGTAGGGCCGCTCCCGCGCCTACATCGCTGATCACCTCGGGGTGGGTATGGGGCAGGGTGGACCCGGCGAGCTCCAGCGCCTCGACGCAGGCCTGGGCGGTTCCCAGGGGCGCGGCGCGGGCGGCTTCCCCGGCCCGGTCCAGAGCTGCTCGGCGCTTGGCCTTCTCCTCCTCGGTACTCCTGGGCAGGCGCGTGGCGTCCACGTAGCCCCGGAACACGGCCACGTCCTCGTCGGCGAGGCGTTGCAGGCGGCCCTGCACCTCCTCCAGCGTGTCGGGGGCTGCCGTCAGGGCGGGGTCGGGCGTCTGGCCCGCCTTGTGCGCCTTGTGCAGGCTGATGCGCGCTGCCATGGCCACCAGGCCGGTGCCGAACGCCCCGCCCAGTGCCGCCACCGAGCCGCCGCCGGGGGTGGGCTGACGGCTACTGGTGGCGTCCAGCAGGTCCTGGGCGGAGCGGGTCCAGAGGGTCTCGGGAGGGGTCATGGCCGCCACTGTAGCGGTGAAACCGGACTGGCAAAACCCTGGCGGCAAAAGCGCACCGGCGAAGCTCGCCGCAGCAACACGTAGGCGGGGGTGCGGCCCGCAAGCCACGCCCCCGCCCCGACAGTGCGGTGTTACTTCACCAGACCGAGTTTGCGGACCTCGTCGCGCTCCTCGCTCAGTTCCTGGGCGGTGGCGTCCATCTTGCCGCGGCTGAAGTCGGACACCTCCAGGCCCTGCACGATCTCGTACTTGCCGCCGCTGGTACGCACCGGGAAACCGTAGATCAGGCCCTCGGGGATGCCGTAGCTGCCGTCGGAGGGAATACCCATGCTGACCCACTCGCCTTCGCGGGTACCGAGCGCCCAGTCGCGCATGTGGTCGATGGCCGCGCTCGCCGCCGAGGCCGCGCTGCTCAGGCCGCGCGCCTCGATGATCGCCGCGCCGCGCTTGGCGACGGTCGGGATGTAGGTCTGCTCGTACCAGTCGCGCTCGACGAGGTCCAGGGCCGGCTTGCCGCCCACGGTCGTCTGCGAGAGGTCGGGGTACTGGGTCGAGGAATGGTTGCCCCAGATGGTCATGTTCTTGATCTCGCTCACGGCCTGGCCGGTCTTCTCGGCAAGCTGCGACACAGCGCGGTTGTGGTCCAGACGGACCATCGCTGTGAACTGCTTGGGGTCGAGGTCGGGCGCGTTCTGCTGGGCGATCAGTGCGTTGGTGTTGGCGGGGTTGCCCACCACAAGTACCTTCACGTCACGGCTGGCGACAGCGTTCAGGGCCTCGCCTTGGGGCTTGAAGATGCCGCCGTTGGCGCCGAGCAGGTCGCCGCGCTCCATGCCGGCCTTGCGGGGCATGGCTCCCACGAGCAGGGCGTAGTCGGCGTCCTTGAAGGCCACCATCGGGTCATCGCTGGTCACGACGTCCGCCAGCAGCGGGAAGGCGCAGTCGCGCAGTTCCATGACCACGCCGCCGAGCGCCTTGAGGGCCGGGGTGATTTCGAGCAGTTGCAGGATGACCGGTTGATCCTTGCCCAGCATGTCGCCCGAGGCGATGCGGAAAAGCAGGCTGTAGCCGATCTGACCGGCCGCGCCGGTGACGGCCACACGTACGGGTTGCTTGTTCGCCATGAAAGTTCCTCCCAGAAGAAATGGTTTTACGGCTCACCATAACGCGAAAGATGCCGGGGCGGCGCGCCCGTCCCCTTGGGGGGAACAGTACGGCGTGGCAGCCCGGCCTGACGCGCTTGCCTGTCATGACGACGCGGGGCCGCCGGCCTCCCGCAGAGGAGAGGATCGGCGGCCCCAGGGGGTGCGGGCGCGTTACTTCTTCGGGGGCTGGGCCGGCGTCTCGTCGCCCAGACTCCAGAAGTCGAGGTCGTCCACGGCGCTGCTCAGGCTGCTCAGCTGCGCCATGTCTCCGGCGCTGGCCTGACCCTGCACCTGTACAGTGCCGGCGCGGGCCGTGTTCTGGCCGATGGCTCTGGCCATCACGTCGGCCGGAACGGCGGCGAACATCTGCGCGGCCTGCTGGGGCGTGGCGTCGAGCAGCACGTCGCCTAGCACCTCGTCGGGAATGTCGTGCGACACGCGGGCGCGCGCCGACGAGAGCGCCGCCGCGTCAATCTCGGGCCGTGCGGCCGTCTCCTCGTCGAGGTGCCGGGTGCCGGGAGGCTGGACCTGGGGCACGTTCTCCTGCGGCGTACCGGCCGTGCCGGAACGCTTCCTGAGAACCAGAAAGGCGACGATCGCCACGAGAATCAGCACAAGAATCAGGAACTTCATGGGTACACCTTGGGCGGCACTGGGTTCTGGGCGTCCCCGACCGGCGGAAAGAAACGGAGGCGGGCCTTCAGGAGCTGAGGGCGGTGGCGGGCGCGTTCCCGGCACGTGGACTTCCCAGTCAACTGCGCGCGGCTCGGGCTGTGAGCAGCGTAGGACGGCAATCCTGTCTCCACTCTTACTTTGGGCTCAGCTTCAGTATTCTCCCCCCTGATCGGGGGCAACCCGGCCGCCCGATGAAGCGGCGACCGGGAGAATATGCCAGCAGAAGTGCACGAAAGGGGGCAGAGGCCAGCGCGCCTCTGCCCCCTTTCGTGCACTCAGATTTCCTGGTAGCTCTTCTCGATGGGCATGCCTACCGCGTTGCCCCACTCGGTCCACGACCCGTCGTAGTTGCGCACGTTGGGGTAGCCCAGCAGTTCGCGCAGCACGAACCACGAGTGGCTGCTGCGTTCGGCGATGCGGCAGTAGGCGATCACGTCCTTGTCGGGGGTCACGCCCTCGCCGCCGTACAGCGCGGAGAGTTCGTCGGCCAACTTGAATGTGCCGTCCTCGTTCGTGGCCTTGGCCCAGGGGATGCTGCGCGCGCCCGGGATGTGGCCGCCGCGCAGCACGCCTTCCTGCGGGTAGTTGGCCATGTGCGTGACCTTGCCCGAGAATTCATCGGGGCTGCGCACGTCCACGAGGGCGCCCCGGCCCGACTTGACGCTCTCCAGGTGGGCGCGGACCTCGTCGCGGTAGGCGCGCAGGCTCTCGTCACGGGTCAGGGCGGGATACTCGGTCGCCTGCACGGGGGTCTCGTCGGTGGTCAGCTCACGGCCCTCGGCGACCCACTTCTGGCGCCCGCCGTTCATAAGCTTGAGGGGGTTTTTCACGCCGCTGTAGCTCAGGAACCAGTAGGCGTAGGAGGCCCACCAGTTGCTCTTGTCGCCGTACAGCACGATTTGGTCGTCCGGGGAGATACCCAGGCGGCCCAGCAGCGCGGCCACCTCGTCGGCGCCGATGAAGTCGCGCTCGACCGGGTGCCAGAAATCCTGCTGCCAGTCCACCTTCACGGCGCCGGGGATGTGTCCGGTGTCGTACAGCAGGATGTCCTCGTCCACTTCGATCAGCCGCAGGCCGGGCCGGCCCAGGTTCTCGGCCACCCAATCGGTGTTTACCAGCACGTCTTTCACGTAGTCCATCGTTTTTCCTCCCTCATGTGGGGGCACGTGGCCCCGCTTCTGCAAGATTATTCCGCGGCTGCCAGTAGTTGACCAAAGAAGTCAACTGGACAAGGCTCACCATAGCGTCTGCGCCGTCCACGTTACAGTAGAGGTATGACCGGTGAAGCCCCCCTCCCCGAGAAGCTGCAAGGGATCGTGAATCTCTTCCGCTCGGCTCCCAAATCGCTGCGGCTCCAGGCCCTGCTGGAATACAGCAAGAAACTGCCCGCTTTGCCCGAGAAGTACGCCGAGCACCCCGAGTTCATGCAGGCGGTGCCCGAATGCACCAGCCCCTTCTTTCTGGTCACCGAGCGTGACGAGTCGGGTGGCGTGAAGATGTTTTTCAAGGTGCCCGAAGAGGCGCCGACCGTGCGCGGCTACGCGGGCATCCTCAACGAGGCCCTGAGCGGCGAGTCGCCCGAGACGATCCTGAATGTGCCGGACCAGTTCTACATGGACATGGGCCTCTCGGAACTCATCACGCCGATGCGTCTGCGGGGCATGGGCGCCATCCTGATGCGCCTCAAGCGGGACGTGCAGACCCACACTGCGGACGCCCCCCAGGGCTGAGCCACCGCGTCAGGCGGGAGCGGGGCAGACGAGGCCCTTCTCCCGCCTGTCCTATTCGCCGCCCGGCAATGCACGGCCTGCACGGCCCAGCGCCCAGACGCTCAGCCCCAGGGCCGCGCCGTAAAACAGGTGTGCCCCCAGGCGGTTGAGGTGGCCCCTGGCGTTGCCCGCACTCGGGCCGTCCTGAAGTCCCAGCAGCGGCACGATACCCTCGTCCATGACGGCCCACAGGCCCGCCCCAAAAGCGGCGCCCAGCCCCGTACCGGCCAGGGCGCCCGTCTGCCGCCCGGCGATGGCCCCGAACACCGCGCCGCTCATGACGCCCATACCCCAGTGGACCCCCTCACTGAGCTCGTTTTTCAGGCGGTCGCTACGCGGCGGTTTGCCCTTGAAGGCCTCGTACCCCAGGCGGCCCAGGGCGGCGGTGCTGCTCTCGCTGGGCTGGTGCAGTTGGCCCAGTGGGGCGACCGAATGCTGGTCAGGCCCCTTCTTGGGCAGGGCACTTTCGGGCTGCACAAGTGGGGCGATCTTCGTCCAGTATTGCCCCATCGCCAGGGTGCCCGCCGCGCCCCCCACCATCCCGGTCAACATGCCGCGCAAAGTTGTCATGGGGTCAGGCTAAGGGGACCTCCGGGACGGGCGCCGGCTGCCTAAAGGATTGCTCAGCTCACTGGGCGCCGGCTCAGGCACCAGGGCGGTGGGCGGCAAGCAGGGCCGCCAGCGCCTGCCCCCGGTGGCCGACCGCGCGCTTTTCGGGGATGGTCAGCTCGGCCATGCTGCGGCGCTCGCCGTCGGGCACGAACAGGGGATCGTAGCCGAAGCCGCCCTGCCCACGCGGGCCTTCGAGCAGCGTGCCGCCCACCTCGCCGCGGTACTCCTCCAGGTCGCCGTCCGGGTAGGCCAGCACGACCACCGACACGAACTTGGCCCGGCGGTCCCGAGTTCCGCGCAGCTTCTCGAGAAGGTAGAGGTTGCGCTCCAGGTCGCTGCTGCGCCCCCCGAACCGCGCCGAGTACACCCCCGGCTCGCCGCCCAGGGCCGCGACCTCCAGACCCGAATCGTCGGCTAGGGCGGGCAGGCCGGTCATCATGGCCGCCGCGCAGGCTTTCAGGGCCGCGTTCTCGGCGTAGGTGCTGCCAGTCTCCTCGGGCAGCGGCAGGCCGCTTAGGCCCTGCACCTCCCAGCCCAGGCCGCCCAGAGCCTCCTCGATCTCGCGGACCTTGCCCGCATTGCTTGTCGCCACGACCACGCGGCGGATATTCCGGCTCTCACTCGTCACCTCCGCAGTGTAGGCGGTCGGGACGGCGAGCGGACACCGGTCCCTTCCGCCACCCAGGGCCGCGCAGCGCGGTGCACGGCTCCGCGACCCCAGGTCAGTAAACGGCGGCCAGCGCCCGCACCAGCCGGTCCTGAACGGCGCGCAGCTCCAGCAGGGGCGTACTCTCGGGACCGTTCATTAGGACAGCGAAGGCCAGGGTCCGGCCGCTGTCCGCAGTGACGTAACCGGCCAGGGCACTGACTCCCGGCAGGGTGCCGGTCTTGGCCCGCACGTCCAGGCCGCTGCCGACGAGCCGCGCGGCGAGGGTGCCGCCGCGTCCCTCCTTGTCGCCGCCCACGCCCGCCTGTGGCAGAGCCTCGGCGAACAGGTTGCGCCGATTCGCGTAGACCTGGGCCGGGGAGTCGGTGGTGGGCGAGGCGGTGTAGGGCAGGTCGTACATCACCTTGAGCAGGTCCACCAGGGCGCGGGAGGTCAGTCGGGCGTCCCGGCTCAGGCCGCTGCCGTCGGCCAGTACCACGCCACCCAGGTCCACGCCCAGACGGCGCAGCGCCGCGCGTTCGCGGTTCAGGGCGCCGGCCAGGGTACCGCCGCTGCCCGCGTCCTGGCCGCCCGGCGCGGCGGCCAGGGCCGCGAGCAGCGACTCGGCGCGGGCATTGTCGCTGGGCCGCAGGGTGCTGTTCAGAAAGGGCGTGACCGGCCCGCTGCGTACGCTCGCCACCCCGGATTCGGGCCGGCGCGCGGCCGGAACGGGCGCCTGGGCCTGTGTCTGGGTACCCGGCCGGCCGGGCGAGAGATAGGGACGCCGGGGCACGGCTACTCCCAGGGCGTCCTGGTCCACCTGGACACCGGCGCGGCGCAGTTCGGCGATCAGGGCCGCGCCCAGACGCCGCCTGGCCTCGGTCACGCTGCCGGGGGGGCGGCTTTTCCATTCGCGCAGGCGCAGGGCCGGCATGGGGAGGCCGTACTCGGTCGCGGCGAAACTCGCGGCGTCCACCCGGCCGGGGTCGAGCCGCACCTCGCCCACACGCCGGACGCCGCGCGCGTAGGCCTGGGTGGCCAGGGCACGCAGACTGTTGGCACCGTCCGAGACGCTCAGGGTGGGGTCGCCGCTGCCGCGCAGGGTCAGGGCGTTTACGCGGGGCTGCCCCTCCTGCACCGCCGGCACGGTCAGTTCGGTGCTCCACCAGCCGCGTGCCCCCTGGCGCGAGACGAGGGTCACGGCACCCGTGACCAGCTTGGTGGTGCTCGCCGGAATGAGGGGGAGGTCGGGCGACTGCGCGGCCAGCACCGCGCCCGTGCCCAGGTCGCGCACGAGCAGGGTGGTCGTCACGCCGCGCGGCAGGTCACGCAGCGCCGCGCGCATCGCCGGCGCCGGGCCGGGTTCACGCGGCAATACCACGTCGGCGGCCGGGGCCAGCGCCGCCGTCTGGGCGGGGGCGGGCGAAAGGACCAACAGGCCCGCCAGAACCAGGCCCGTCCCCAAGGGGCGCAGGCTCAGGAGGTCGTCCCGGCCGCCGCGGGATGCGGCGTGCCGGCCTCCCGCGCGGCGCGGTCCTGCATCGCCAGGTACATGCCGTACTGCGGCGCGCCGCCGAGCATGTTCTGACCGCCGTCCACTGGCAGGATGACGCCGGTCACGTAGCTCGCGGCGTCCGACACCAGGAACAGGGCCGCGTTGGCGATGTCCTGCGGGACCCCGAAACGGCCCAGCGGCACGGTCCGGGTGAACTGAGCGCGCGTCTTCTCGTCGGGGGCCAGGCGCGCCATGCCCTCGGTGCCGTCAATAGGACCGGGGATGATCGCGTTGACCCGCACGCCGCGCAGGCCCCACTCGACGGCCAGCGTCTGCGTCAGGGCGTCCACGCCCGCCTTGGCCGCGACTACATGGGCCTGTAGGGGCACCGGCACCCCGTAGGCGCTGATGCTCAGGACATTGCCGCCCGGCGTCTTGAGGTGCGGGGCCGCCGCCTTGATGGTGTTGTAGGTGCCCAACAGATCGATGTCCACCACCGTCTTGAAGCCGTTGGGGCTGATGCCATCGACCGGAGCCGGAAAGTTGCCCGCCGCGCCCGCCAGCACGATATCCAGCGGACCGTGCGCCGCCACGGCCTGCTCGGCCGCCGCCTGAAGGGCTGCAAAGTCACGCACGTCGGCCGAGACGCCTATGGCCCGGCCCCCCGCCGCGACGATGCCCGCCGCCGCCGTCTGGGCTTTTTCGAGGTTGCGGCCCAGAATCGTGACCGCGCAGCCGTGCGCCGCGAAGCTCTGCGCGACGCCGAGGTTGATGCCGCTGCCGCCGCCCGTGATCAGGGCGTGCTTGCCGGCGAGCAGGTCGGGGCGGAAGGTCGTTGCGGGGTCGTGGGGCTGGGTCATGGGCACTCCTGGGGTGAGGAAGAAGGGAAGGTCAGGCTCTACGCAGGGCCGCTTGCAGCCCCTCGGCGGTCATGTGGCGGGCGTTCCAGGCGACGTCGGCGGCCAGGCGCGCGGCATGCGGCCCCTCGGCGTTCAGCGAGCGCTTGGTGCCCTCCAGCGCGTGGGCCGGCAGGGCGGCGAGCGCGTCGGCCAGGGCGTCGGCACGCGCGAACAGGGCTTCGGGGTCGGGGAGCACCTCGGTCACGAGGCCCCAGCGTTCGGCGGTGGCGGCGTCCACCGGCTGTCCGGTCAGCGCAAGGTGCGCCGCGCGGCCCCGCCCGATCAGCCCCGGCAGGCGCTGGAGCCCCCCCAGGTCGGCGGTGATGCCCAGCCGGACCTCGGGCAGCATGAAGCGGGCGTCGGCGCTGCACAGCCGCAGGTCGGCTGCCGCGGCGAGTTCCAGCCCCGCGCCGATACACCAGCCGTGCGCGGTCACGATCACCGGAATGGGCAGCGCGGCCACCCCCTCGGTGACGGCGTGCATCCCGGCCACGATCGCCGCGAATCGGGCCTCGTCACCCAATGCGGGCAGCAGGTCGGCGGCGCTGGCCTTCACGTCCAGTCCGGCGCTGAACAGGCCCTCGCCGCGCACGGTCAGGACCCGTACACCCTCCAGATCACCAAGCGCGCGCGCGGCGTCCTGCCAGAATCCTGGCCCCATCGCGCCCATCTTGGAAGTGATGGTCAGGGTGGCGACCTGCTGCCCGTCGCCTGTGACCCGGCGTGTGAGCCGGACACTCTCGTTCGTCATGAACCGAGTCTAGAACAGTTCGCCGGAGAGCGTGGGTAGAGGTTCGAGGCGGTCCCGGACCCCGCGCCGTCAGGTCCTGGAGGCCGCGCACTCCCGTCGGGGCCACCGGAACATGGGCCGAGATGTCCGCCAGTTTATGAAGTTTTCATGGCCCTCATCCTCAGCGCCACAATGAGTGGCCTGCCACAATGGATTCACTCGGAAGGTACGGGTGCTCCCTTCAGGGGGTGCCTCTCCATCTGGCCCCTATTCCCCGGAGGTTCCTATGAAGCGTCTGCACTCCCTGACCACCCTGACCCTGCTGCTGTGCGGCGGCGCCCTCGCCGGCGGCGCCGGTGCGCCCGTCACGCCCGTCACTACCGCGCCCGCTCCTGTGGCCCCGGCCCCCGCGCCGATGCCTATGCCCGTCGCCGTGCCCGCCCCCGCTCCTGTGGTCTGCACGCCCGGCACCTGGGCCAAGGCCGCCATCGACCTCGTGACCCAGCGCGGCCTGTTCGTCGGCTACCCCGACGGCCAGTTCGACTGGTGCAGCGCCGCGACCCGTCAGGAAGTCGCGCAGGTGCTCGCCCGCCTGCTCGCGCAGCTGCCCGCCAACCAGACCACCTTCGACCCGGCCGAGCTCGCCACCCTGACGCGCGGCGTGCAGGAAGCCCTGGCCGGCCTCGAAGCCCTGCGCGCCGAGCAGGCGGCCCAGAACCAGGCCATCACCGCTCTCCAGACCCAGGTGCAGGCGCTGCAAGAAGCCCTGAACAACCTCCCGGCCGCTGGCGCGGGCGAGGCGGGCGTCGCCGGGCCCCAGGGTCCCCAGGGCGAAGCTGGCCCGGCCGGAGCGACCGGTCCTGCTGGCGCGACGGGCGCCACCGGAGCGCAGGGTCCCCAGGGCGTGGCCGGCCCGGCCGGAGCTACCGGTCCCCAGGGTGAGCGCGGGTTGCAGGGCGACCCCTACATTCCCCCGGCGGCCCCCTTCCGTTACGGCAACTACCTGGGCGCGGCCTACTACGGCATCCTCCAGCAGAACGTCGGTTCGATGGTGCGCATCACGGCCGGCAATGACCAGATCATCGGCGGCTTCGGCGTGCGCGTCACGGGTGATCTCCGCGTCAGCGGCAGCACTCCCGGCAACAGCGTCAGCGGCGCCGTGACCTACCGTGGCACCTCGGGCCGCATTGACGGCATCCTGGGCG
Source organism: Deinococcus sp. Leaf326 (assembly GCF_001424185.1). NCBI lineage: Bacteria > Thermotogati > Deinococcota > Deinococci > Deinococcales > Deinococcaceae > Deinococcus > Deinococcus sp. Leaf326. The sequence continues at coordinate 28,661 of NZ_LMOM01000012.1, forward strand.
TGGGCGGCGGCTACAACTTCCAGAACGCCTCGACTTTCGGCGAACTGTCGGTGGGCGTGGACTACCGCGTTCTCGACCGCGTAGCCCTGTTCGGTGAAGCCCGTCAGCACTACTTCTTCAACGGCAGCAACACCAACGTCAGCACCATCGCGGCCGGCCTGAAGTTCCGCTTCTAAAGCCTCGCCCCTATACAAAGCGCCCTCCTGGTGGGGGCGTTTTTCTTTGTCTTGCGGGCACCTTTAGGTCGGGCAGAGATTGTGAGGGCGACTAGGTTGGCGTCCTGCGCTTTACCGGAAGCTGCCGGACAAGAGGCGCGGGGCCACTGGCCAGCGTCCACCGCACTTCATTCCCCGGAGGTCCACCCATGAAACTCTCCAACATCCTGTATATCCTCGGTTTCGGTTCAATCATCCTGAGCGCCGCCAACTTCTTCAAGAGCCAGGATTCCGACAGCGAGCGCAACGGTATCTTCGTGGGTCACTGGGCACCCACCTTCCTGATCCTGGGCAAGGTCGCCGAGGACCGCGAGAAGGAAGGCCGCGGCCTGTTCGACTTCAGCTGAGGACGGCAGCAGAAAGGCGGGCGACTTACCCTAAGTCGCCCGCCTTTCCCTTTTGCGTTCACATCTCCAGACGCACTTTCAGGAAGTTGGTCATGACGGCGCCGCGCTTATAGAACGGGTTGTCCATGATCTTCACGTACAGCGGAATGGTGGTTTTCGGCCCCTGGATCACCGTTTCTTCCAGGGCGCGCTTCATGCGGGCAATCGCCTGGTCGCGCGTGTCGTGATGCACGATCAGCTTACCAATGAGGCTGTCGTAATGCGGCGGAATCACGTAGCCGCTGTATACGTGCGAGTCCACCCGGACGCCGGGGCCACCTGCGAAATGCACGTCGTCAATCTTGCCGGCCGCCGGGCGGAAGTCCTTGTCGGGGTCCTCGGCGTTCAGGCGGCACTCAATGGCGTGGCCGTGCAGCTTGACGTCTTCCTGCTGGAGGGGCAGGCCCTCGCCGGCCGCGATCTGGAGCTGTAGACGCACGAAATCCAGGCCCGAGATCATCTCGGAGACGCAGTGCTCGACCTGAATCCGGGTGTTCATCTCCATGAAGTAGAAGTTGCCGTCACGGTCGACGATGAATTCCAGCGTGCCGGCTCCGGCGTAGTTCACATGCTGCGCGAGGCGGACGCCTGCCGACAGGATTTCCTGGCGCAGCGTTTCGGGCAGCTGTGAAGGCGCTTCCTCGATGAGCTTCTGGTTGCGGCGCTGGATCGAGCAGTCGCGCTCGCCGATGTGCACCACGTGGCCCTGGCCGTCGCCCATGACCTGCACCTCGACGTGCCGGAACTCCTCCAGGAACTTTTCCATGATGAGGTCCGGGTCGCCGAAGTACAGCCGCGCCTCTTCCTGCGCCTGCGCGAAGCCCTTTTTCAGCTCGTCCTGCGTGCGGATGACCTTCTGTCCGCGCCCCCCGCCTCCGGCCGAGGCCTTGAGCAGCACCGGATAGCCGATCTGCTTGGCGGCCAGCAGCGCGGCGTCGGTATCCTCCAGGATGCCGGTACCGGGCACGGTGGGTACGTTGCTCATGGCGGCGATTTCACGCCCGCCCGCCTTGGAGCCCAGGGCGCGCATGCTCTCGGGCGTGGGGCCGATGAAGACGATGCCGTGCTCGCGGCACATCTCCGCGAAGTCGGGGTTCTCGGCCATGAAGCCGTAGCCGGGGTGAATCGCCTCGGCGCCGGTCATGAGCGCGGCCGAGAGGATGTTGGGGATGTTGAGGTACGACGCGTTACTCGCAGGCGGGCCCACGCATACCGACTCGTCGGCGAGCAGGACAGGCAGGCTCTTCTCGTCGGCCGTCGAGTACACCACGACCGTCTTGACGCCCATCTCTCGCGCCGTGCGGATCACGCGCAGGGCGATTTCGCCCCGGTTGGCAATCAGGATCTTCTTGAACATGTGCGCTCCGGGCCTTACTCGATGACGAACAGGGTCTGACCGTATTCGACCGGCTCGGCGTTCTTCACCAGAATCTGGCGCACCACACCGCCTGTCTCGGCCTCGATCTCGTTCATCAGCTTCATGGCCTCGATGATGCACAGCACCTGTCCGGCCTCGACCTTGTCGCCGACTTTGACATAGGCGGGCGCGTCGGGGCTGCTCGACGCGTAGAAGGTGCCCACGATGGGCGCCTTGACCGGCGTGCCGGCACTGGCGGGGGCCGCCGCCTCGGGGCTGGTCGTCGCCGGAGCGTCGCTGGCCGCGGGGGCAGGGGGAGCGGGCGTAGGCGCGGTGTCGGCGGCCGAAGCCTGGGGCATCGGCGCGGCCGGCAGGGGCGCCGGGGCCGGGGCAGCGTAGACCTGCGGCGCCTGCATCTGCGGGGTGGCCACGGGCGCGGCAGCGTACTGCGGCCCACGCTTGAGCGCGAGATCGAAGCTGCCGGTTTTGAGGGCGAATTCACGCACGTCGGCCGCGCTCAGGGCGTCGAGGATCTTCTTCAGGTCGTCGGGATGCATGGAACCTCCGGAAAAATGGGAACGGGGCAGGAAAAGGGGGAGCAGGTCCGGGGGACGCTCCCTAACGGGCGTTTGGCTGAACCGAGTCTAACGCGAAGACGCCAGCCGCCTTCCGTGGGGGGAAGGCGGCTGGCGAGCAGGTCACGTCGTTTAGGCGCGGCTGAGGTACTGGCCGGTGCGGGTGTCCACCTTCACGTCGGTGTCCTGCTCGACGAACAGAGGCACCTGCACGACGGCGCCCGTTTCCAGGGTCGCGGGCTTGGTGCCGCCCGACACCGTGTCGCCGCGCACGCCGGGGTCGGTCTGCGTGATCTTGAGAATCACCTGGTTGGGCAAGCTGATGCTCAGGGCCTTCTCGCCGTACATGGCGACCTCGACCTCGGTGTTTTCCTTCATGAACTTGGCGGCGTCGCCCACCAAGTTGGGGGCCAGGTACACCTGGTCGTAGGTGTCGAGGTCCATGAACACGAAGTCGGCGCCGTCCTTATACAGGAACTGCATCTTCTTGCCCTCGACATAGATGTCCTGGAGCTTTTCGCCGCTGTTGAAGGTGCGGTCGACGATGCTGCCCGATTCCATGTTGCGGAACTTGGTCACGACCTTGGCGCCGCCGCGCCCCATCTTGAGGTGCGAGTACTCCAGGCACTCCCACAGGCCGCCGTCCATCTCCACTTTCGTGCCGTTACGCAGTTCAGTCACGCTGATCATGTCGCTTTCTCCTCCATTTCTGTCCGGGGCCGCCTCGGCCGGCGCCGCGTCCTGTCCGCTGGGGGCCAGAACCGGCGCCGGGCCAGGGGCCGCGCGGCAACGCCCGCAAGTCTAGCAGAGACATGCCTTTGCCTTCCACATTGGCCCCTTCCACCCCTGGGGCGGCTTTTGCTATGCTGTCAGGGTTGCCCGCCCGCCCCCGCTTCTGTTGACCCGGAACTGGCCGAGCGCGAGGCGGCGAAGAGACCCTCTCAAGGAGAAGCACCATGGAACTGAACGCCAAACCCCGCAGCAGCCGCGAAAAGCTGGCAGAAGGCATGATCCCCGCCGTCGCATACAACAAGGAAAACAACGTTTCCTTCGCGCTGGACCGCAAGGTCTTCGACCGCGCCTTCCGCACCCAGGGTACGGCCGGCCTGTTCGACATCACTGTCGAAGGCGGCCAGACCTTCCCGGCCCTCGTCAAGACGGTCCAGATGGACAAGCGCCGCCGCCTGCCCATCCACGTCGACTTCTACATGGTCACCTACGGTGAACCCGTCGAAGTGTCGGTGCCTGTGCACACCACCGGCCGCAGCCAGGGTGAAGTCCAGGGCGGCCTGCTCGACACCGTGCTGCACAACCTGAGCATCATTGCTCCGGGGCCGCGCCGCATTCCCCAGGAACTGACCGTGGACGTGACCGCCCTGAACATCGGCGACCACGTCACCGCCGGCCAGATCAAGCTGCCCGACGGCGTCAAGCTGGCCGTGGCCGAAGACACCGTGGTCATCAGCGTGCTGCCCCCCCGTCTGACCACCGAGCAGCTCGAAGCCGAAACCCAGGCTGCCCAGGTGGCGGGTCTGGTCGCCGCCGGCGAGATCTCCGAAGAAGCGGCCCAGGCCGTTCTGGAAGGCGACGCCAGCATCGAGGACGTCAAGACCGAAGCCGCGAGCGAGGCCGACCGCGAGACGGCCGAAGCCAGCGACGAAGCCAACAACGCCTGATCTCAGGTGTGAGCGGACCGGGGCGCCCTGCGGGGGGCCCCGGTTTTCTGTTGGGCATGTTTTCCTGGGATTGTGATTCTGGACAGCCAGACCCTGTTTTAGGCAAGGGCCGTGATGGGCAATGCCCCGGCCGCACGGTAAGGCGCGTCGCCTTCGTTCTGACCGTTCCTTCGTCCACCCAGTCTTGCTGGTTGCGTCGGGTCAGGTACTAGGTGACCCAGGGCTTCTGCCGGTGCCGCGCCTAGAACACCTGCCGCGCGGCACCCAGCTCCGGCCTGTGTTCGTCGTCGCTGGGGCGCTCGTGTGGGCGCAGAAGGCAGTGGACTGAGCTGCGGCCCCTAGGCCCACAGGTCTACGAACCGGGCCACGTCCCAGCCCACGAGGTCGGAGACCTGGCCGTCCCCCACCTCGACGACCCGCAGCGTGCCGTCCTCCCGCATGGCCACATCTACCGAGAAGAAGGGGAGGGCCAGCCGTTCGGCGCAGGCCTGTACGGGGCCGGGCACCGCAGTGCTGTCCGCTGAGGCGGGCTGGCCCCGCACCACGAAATACCGCCGCTCGGTGTCGGGCACGAAAGCCTCGAAGCGGCGCACGCACAGCCCTCCCTCGATCTGCCCCCGGAAATGCGCCATCTCGTCCATCAGCGCCGCGATCTGCTTGGGCTGCTCGATCAGGCTGCCGCTGCCGGTCTTGAGCGACTTGACATAGTCCTTGACAAAAAACCGGTCCCAACCCAGGGCCCGCAGCCGGGCCTCGGCCGTCTCCAGGTCAGAGAAGCACACCGTCTCGGGCGTGAGGTCGGCCAATAGGGGTGCCCAGTTGGGGAGGTGGTGCGCGCCGAGGTACTGGGCCGACGAGGTCAGGAGGTCGCCGCCCGCCGCCTGCACGGCCGCTTCCAGTGCGTTGTACCCGGCAGCGTTCAGCATCCACCCGCGGTACAGCGCCGTGTCGCCGGGGTTGGGGACCGGATGCAGCTGGCCGCCGTCATCCAGCGTGGACACGCTCCAGCCCAGCGCGGCGAAGGCAGCGGCCTCGTCGGCGTACTGCGCGTCGGGCCGGGTAGGCTGAAAGTAGTCGGCTGGAACGATCAGTCGCATGTCGGGAGCATAGGGGAAGGGGCCGGCCCGGGGCCGCACAACCGAGTCGGCTCAGAGAAATACCTGGATAGTCCTTATCTGCCGGGAAGCCGCTGCTCGGGGCGGCCAGACAGTGCCGTGCTGCCGACATGGCGGGAAGCTCAACTTCGGGTCAAGGCCGGCCAGGAAAGGGCAGTCTAGGATGCTCGGTGACGCGCCCCGCCTGCCACGGACAGGGCGACCCCAAGGAGAATTCCATGCCCAGCAAGACCCTCAAAGACCTGGCCGAGCACATGCGCGGCATCGACATCGCCATGCTCTCGACCATCACCGAGGGCGGCTACATCGCGGGCCGCCCGATGAGCAACAACGGTGAGGTCGAGTACGACGGCACCTCGTACTACTTCACGGACGAAGATACCCGCACCGTGGGCGACATTCGCCGCGAGCCGAAGGTCGCGCTGGCCTTTCAGGGCAAGGATGGCTTCTCGCTGGCCGTCGAAGGTCAGGCCCGGCTGAGCCAGGACCGGGGCGAGATGGGCGAGCACTGGACCCCTGATCTCGACCAGTGGTTCGAGAAGGGCCTCGATACTCCCGGCCTGACCATGATTGTGGTGGAGGCCGAGCGCGCCCACTACTGGGCCAAGGGCGACGAGGGCGAAGTCACGATCTGACTTTGACCAGGAAAGCGGCCGCCCAGAGTATCTGCATCTAGGCGGCCGCTTTCCTGGTTACGCGTTTAGGCGGAGCCGACCTTCTCGGCGATGATGCCCTCGATGTAGGTCACGACGCTCTTGAGGGGCACGCGGGTCAGCACGTCCTCCAGGAAGGCCGTGACGAGCATCTTCTCGGCCAGTTCCTTGCGGATGCCGCGCGACCGCAGGAAGAACAGCGCCTGCTGGTCGACGGGGCCGGTGGTCGAGCCGTGCGAGCAGCGCACATCGTTGGCATTGATCTCGAGCTGCGGCACGCTGAAGTTGCGGGCCTCGCTGCTCAGCATCAGGGTGCGGTGCTTCTGGTAGGCGTCGGTCTTCTGGGCGCCCAGGTCCACCTTGATCATGCCGCTGAACACGCCCACGGCCCGGTCGTCGCCCACACCCTTGTACAGCAGGTCGCTGTGGGCGTGGCCCGCGGCGTGGTGCTGCAGCGTGTAGTGGTCGAAGTGCTGGTCCTCGTTGGCGAAGTACAGCGCCAGCATTTCGCTGTCGGCGCCCTGGCCGCGCAGGTAGCTCTGCATCTCGGTGCGTGAGAGGGTGCTGCCCATCGTGACCACGAGGGAGTTCAGGGTGGCGTCGCGCCCCACGTCGCCGCGCTGGCGCTGGATGTGGGTCACGCCCTTGCCCCAGTTCTGGATGGAGACGTAACGCAGCCGCGCGCCGTCCGCGACCACGAGCTCCACGGCCCCGATCGCGTAGGTGCCGGGCAGCTCCTCGCTGTCCTGCTCGTCGATGAACGTGACCTGGGCATTTTCCTCGGCCACGACCAGCGTGCGGGTCGCGGTGTAGGTGCCGGCGTCACTCATCACGCGGAACGAGCCCAGAGGCAGCTCGACTTCCACGCCGCGCGGCACATACACGAACGCGCCGTTGGTCCACAGCGCCGCCGCCAGGGCACTGAACTTGCCCTCGCTGGGATCGGGCGACTTGCTGGGCGTGGTGCCGGGGGCGGCGATGGTGGTGTCGTCGGGCACTTCGGCGGGAACCACGCTGTAGAGGTACTTCTGCACCTTATCGGCGTGCTGCTCGACCGCCGTCTTGAGGTCGGTGAAGATCACGCCCTTGGCGCTCAGTTCGGCCGGCAGCTCGGTGCGGTACACCACGTCGGGGCCGTCGAGCACCAGGAAGGCGCCCGCATCGGTGCTGCTCAGGCGCTTTTGCACGCTTTCGGGCAGCTGCGACACGTCCTGCACCACGTCACGCTTGGCGTGGGGGCGCAGGGCATCGAAATCTACCGCGACGCGGGTGTACTTCCAGGCCTCAACGCCCTCGGTGGGCACGGTCAGCGAGGTGAAGAGGTCAAGGCTTTCGCGGCGCTTGGTGGTCAGCCACTCGGGGCCGCCCGCCTGGGCGAGTTGATCGGTGAAGGGTTGGGTCATGGGATCTCCAAAATCAGAGGGGGCGAGGCTTGCCGCTCAGCCGAAAAACGACTCGACTTCCAGAACGAAGCCGCCCGGCGTATCGAAATAGAACGTCAGTCGCCCGTTGTTCTCGTGCGGCTCGGGAATGCTGAAGCCCGCGTCCGTGAGCTGCTTATGCATGTCGCGCACTTGCTGGGGCGTGTCCTGCATGAACCCGATGTGAAACACCTTGGGGTACGAGACGTCCTTGACCTTGAACACCGAGATCAGCGAGCCCGCGTCGTCGCGCAGAAAGGCCATGCGGTCGTTCATGGGCATGCCGTCGCCCGCCGGTTTGAGGCCGAAGTGGTCCTGAAACAGGGCCACGCTGGCCGGCACATCGGTCACGCCGAGGTTGATGTGATTGAGCTTCATGTGGACTCCTGTGCGGGCTGGGGGCAGAGCTCACCCCCACGCCCGCCGGCCGGGGCCGGGACGTGGGGGCAGAGGACTCAGCCGACCGAGCCTTCCATTTCCAGCTCGATCAGGCGGTTGAGTTCCACCGCGTACTCCAGCGGCAGTTCCTTGGCAATCGGCTCGATGAAGCCGCGTACGATCAGCCCAGCCGCCTCGTCCTCGCTCAGGCCGCGGCTCTGGAGGTACAGGATCTGTTCGTCGTTGATCTTGGAGACGGTGGCCTCGTGGCCCACAGAAGCGTCCTTCTCCTCAATCTCGATGTACGGGTAGGTGTCGGTGCGGGCTTCCTCGTCGAGCAGCAGGGCGTCGCACTCGACGTTGGTCTTGCTGCCCTTAGCGCCTTCGTAGATCTTGACGAGGCCGCGGTAGCTGCTGCGGCCCGAGTCCTTGGAGATCGACTTCGACACGATGGTGCCCGAGGTGTGCGGCGCGAAGTGCACGATCTTGGCTCCGGCGTCCTGGTGCTGCCCACGGCCCGCCATGGCGATGCTCAGGACCTCGCCGCGCGCGCCCTCTTCGAGGAGGTAGCAGGCGGGGTACTTCATGGTCACCTTGGAGCCCAGGTTGCCGTCCACCCATTCCATCACGCCGTTGCCGTACACGGCGGCGCGCTGGGTCACGAGGTTGTAGACGTTGTGCGACCAGTTCTGGATGGTGCTGTACCGGAAACGCGCGCCTTCCTTGACGACGATCTCGATCACGCCCGAGTGGAACGAGTCGGAGTTGTACGCCGGGGCGGTGCAGCCCTCGATGTAGTGCGCCTGCGCGCCCTCGTCGATGATGATCAGCGTGCGCTCGAACTGCCCGCTGCTCTCGGCGTTGATGCGGAAGTACGTCTGGAGGGGAATGTCCACCTTGACGCCCTTGGGGACGTACACGAACGAGCCGCCCGACCACACGGCGGAGTTCACGGCCGCGAACTTGTTGTCCTCGGGGGGCACGATGGTGGCGAAGTGCTCGCGGAACAGCTCCGGATACTGGCGCAGGCCGTCCTCAATGCTCAGGAAGACGACGCCCAGCTTTTCCCACTCCTCCTTGAGGTTGTGGTACACCATCTCGGACTCGTACTGTGCGCCCACGCCGGCCAGTGCCGCACGCTCGGCCTCGGGGATGCCCAGGCGTTCGAAGGTCCGCTTCACGTCTTCGGGCACGTCGTCCCAGGACCGGGCATTGAAGCCTTCGGGCTTGATGTAGTAGTAGATCTCGTCGAGGTTGAGGCCCGAGAGGTCCGCGCCCCATTCGGGCATCGGCTTGGAGTTGAAGATATCGAGCGCCTTGAGGCGGAAGTCGAGCATCCACTGCGGCTCGTCCTTGGCCTTCGAGATCATCTCGACGACGTCCCGCGACAGCCCCTTGGGCGCCTTGATGGCGTAGCGTTCGGGGTTGCTCCAGCCGTACTCGTATTCCGTGTTGATGTTGCCAGCTTCGGGATTGACGGTCATGTGACGCTCCTTGATCTCAGGGACAGGGAAGGGGGCGCGCGGCGCTCAGGCCGTCGCCAGTTCCTTGACCCAGTCGTAGCCCTCGGTGTCCAGGCGCTTGGCCAGTTCGGGGCCGCCGGTCTGCACGACCTTGCCCTGCACGATGATGTGCACCTTGTCGGGGACGATGTAGTCCAGCAGGCGCTGGTAGTGGGTGATGATCAGCCCGCCGAGGCCGGGACCGCGCATGGAGTTCACGCCGCGCGCCACAATGCGCAGGGCATCCACGTCCAGGCCCGAGTCGGTCTCGTCCATGATGATGTAGCTCGGTTCGAGCATGAGCATCTGCAGGATCTCGTTGCGCTTCTTTTCGCCGCCCGAGAAGCCCTCGTTGAGGTAGCGCTCGACGATGCTCTCGTCCCACTCCAGCACCTTGAGGGCCGTCTGGAGCTTGCCGTAGAACTCGGTGAACGACACTTCCTCGCCTTCGGCCTTGCGCGCCTGCATGGCGAGGCGCAGGAAGTTGGCGATGGTCACACCCGGAATCTCGACCGGGTACTGGAAGGCCAGGAACACGCCCAGGCGGGCGCGCTCGTCGGGCTCCATCTCCAGGATGTTCTGGCCGTCCACCAGGATTTCACCCTCGGTCACGGTGTATTCGGGGTCGCCCACAATGACCTTGGCCAGGGTGCTCTTGCCGTTGCCGTTCGGCCCCATGATGGCGTGCAGTTCGCCGCGCGGCACGACGAGGTCGATGCCCTTGAGAATCGGCTGGTCGCCGACCGAGGCATGCAGGTTACGGATTTCGATCTGGTGGGGGTGGTCGCTCACGTGGTCTCCTTCAGGAATTGCCCGTCGCAGTGTGGCCGCTGGGGGCTGGGGCTGCTGTTAGGAATAATTCCTAGTTACCGGTCTATTTTACCCGTCTTTCGCTCTAAAGTCGAGTCGGACGCTGCGGTATGCCAACCCGTCGGGCAGCAGATGAGCGGCCCCCAGCGGGTTTTCACGCTTGCCACCCGGATGTGTGCTACCCGTAGGTTTGATGAATCTTCTCGATCTCGCCCGCGCCGCCGGACCCCTGCTCTGGGTCCTGCTGCTGCTGTCCATCTACGTGGTCTACCTGACGGTGATGCGGGTTCTGGCCCTGAACCGTCTGGGCCAGGACGCCGGCACCCTGATCGAGCGGGCCCGCGCCCTCACGGCCGAAAGCGGCCCGGTCTCGGCCCTGCGGGAAGTGGACCACGTCGCCCATCCCAGTCCCGCCGCCGCCGTGCTGCGCGCCGGACTGGGGCGCGCCGACCGGGGCGAGGCCGCCTCACAGGCCGCCATGAACGCGGCCGTGCTCGACGGCGACGCCCGCGCCTATGCCGGACTCTCGGCGCTGGGCACCGCTGCCCAGATCGCGCCGCTGCTGGGCCTGCTGGGCACCGTGATCGGCATGGTGCGTTCGTTCCTGGTATTCAGCAGTACCTCGGCGCCCACGCCCGCACAACTGGCGACCGGCATCAGCGAGGCGCTCATCAATACGGCCGGGGGACTGATCGTGGCGATCATCGCCTACGTTGCCCGCAACGCTCTGCGCGCCAAGGCTGACCGCGTGATGGCGCAGGCCGAGCGCGTGCGCGAGGAACTGCCCGCGTGGCTCTCGGGCCGCCCGGCTGCCGCAGTCGCCGCGCGCCCCGCCCCCATGCCGGAAGTCGCGCTGACCTTCGAGCCGGTGAAGGTCTAAGGTGGCCCCCCTGCGCCGGCGGATGCGCGACGAGGGCGCGGCCGTGACCTTCGACTTCGCGCCCATGGTGGACATTGTGCTGCTGCTGCTCATCTTCTTTTTCCTGACGAGCAGCCTGGGGGCGCGCCAGAACGCCCTGCCGCTGGACCTGCCGCGCGCGAGCACGACCGTGCAGGAGACGCCTGCCCTGCCCATCGTCAGCGTGGACCGCTCGGGCAAGCTGTACCTGAACGGCAAGGAAACCACCCTGACCAAGCTGGGCGCGCAGCTGAGGCCCCTGGCGAGCGCCTCGGGCGGCGTGGTGGGCCTACGCGCCGACGAGCGCGGCAACTACGGCACCGTGGTCAAGGTCATGGACGTGATCAAGCAGGCCGGGGGCGAGCGCCTGGCCCTGGGCACCCGCACGGGCGGCCAGTGAACATGCTCCGCCGCCCAGCGGTCCAGCCAGCGATACGGAGACCTTCATGACGACCCTGCCCACGCACCGCAAACCCCCGCCGGGCCGCGGTCCTGGCCCGGACGGCCGCCCACGTGACCGCGCCGTGGCCGCCGCCGCAACGGTGCTATTGCACGCCGCGTTGCTGGGCGGGCTGCTGCTCATGCGCCCCGACGAGCGTGCTCCCCGGATGACCACCGCCCAGGACCTGAGCCGCGCGCCGCTGGAAGTGGTGACGCTGGCCCCGGCTACGCCGACCTCCCCCCTGACGCCCCCCGTTCAGACCCGGACTGCCCAGGCGCAGCGGGAGCAGGCGCAGCGCGAAACCCAGCGCCAGGCGGCCCAGCAGGCCGCGCAGAGGCAGGCGCAGCAGCAGGCCCGTCCGGCCGCTACGCCCGCCCCGCCTCAGCCGACGCCGCCCGCCGCCCAGCCCCAGCAGTCCCGGCCCGTCCAGACGGCGCCTGCGCGGCAGGCTCCAGCGCGTCAGACTCCGGCGCAGGCCGCCGCGTCCTCTCCGGCCGCCGCCCCCACGCCGGCGCAGGCCCCGGCCGAGACCCCCACCGATGCTCAGACTCCGGCGGCCAGCCCTGCCCCGGCCGCGCAGCCGGCCACCACGGCGCCCACGGCGGGGGCCGCCCCCATTACCGAGTTGCCGCAGGTGAGCGGAGCGCGCCCCCTGCCGGTGCCGCAGGCGATTCCCAGTGCGGCCAGTGGCGCGCGCGTGACAGTGCCCGACACGAGCGCGGCGCTGCCCAGCCCCACTGAAGCGACGCCCACTGCGGCCCGCCCAGCCGAGGAAACGCCAGTGGCCCAGGCGCCCGCCGAGACCCCGGCTGAGGCGGCCCGTCCCGCCGACCCCGTGGCCGAACCGGTGGCGCAGACGCCCGCCGCCCAGAGCGACGCGCGCGCCGAGGCCGCAGCCCCAGCGGCCGAGCCAGAGGCCGTCACCACTCTGCCCCGGCGCGAAGACGCCGCGCCCAGCAGCGCCCCTGAGTCGGCCGCCCCGGCGCGCGGCGCGGCGACGGCGACCGAGGCCCCGACCACCGCCCGCAGCGAAGCGGCCCGCGCAAGCACGACCCAGGACACCGGCCCGGTGGTCGCGCGCATTCCGGCGCGGCCGCAGTCGGGCGGCGCGCCCCAGGCGGCGGCCCCGGCTGCCACGGTGGCCGAGCGCGGCGCGGTGCCCGTGACTGCCCCCGCCGAGGCGGGCCGCGCGGGCACGGCGAGTTCCGTGCCGGCGGCCGAGGCGACCCCCGAGCGGGCCACCGGTACGGCGCGCGGCAGCGACCCCGCGCCCACCCAGGCGAGCGCCGCCCCGGCCCGCACAACCAGCGCGGCCTCTTCCGCGCCCGAGGCGACCGCCACGCCGGCCACCCGCGCGCCGGGAGGTCCGGGCGGCAGCGCCGCGCCCGCCGCCGAAACGGCCCGCCCGGCCCAGACGCCCGGCACGGCGGCCGGCAGCGGTTCCGGGACGGCGTCCGCCGTGCCCCGCAGCGGTGAGGGCGCCCAGACCACACCCGGTGCCCAGGCCGAGGCCCCGACACGCGGCACGCCCGGTAGCGCAGGCACCTCGGCCGGGGCGCCTGCGGGCGATACCGCCGCACGCCCGGCGGCCGGGGGAGGGGGCGCGAGTTCCGCAGCCGCCGAGACCGGCACTCCCGCCGGGGGGCGGGGGGCGGGGGGCAACGCCCCGGCCGGCCAGAGCGGTGAGGGCGCGGCCCCCGCGGCCGGACGCCCCGGCGGCAGCAACGGCGGCGGCGCCACCGGCGCGGGAGGAGACGGCGGCGCCGGCGGCGCGGTAGCCCGTGTGGGCGGTGGCGGCGGTGCGGCGGCCGGCAACGAGGACCGCCCGCTGAACTGCACGGTCGTGGTGGACGTGCGCGGCCTGGGCAACTTCCAGCGCGACATGACCAGTTTCGTGTACGCCGAGGGCGGCGCGCAGCTCTGGCCCGACGCCGCACTCGTGCAGGGCGTGAGCAGCCAGCTCGTGCAGGAGGGCAACCTGCACACCTACATCACGGCCGAGGGGCAGGCGGCGGGGTTCAGCAACGTCACCCGCGTCAAGGCCAGCAAGATCCGGCCCAGCAAGTTCGCCCCCAACTCGTCGGTCTACACCGACGTCGAGCTCTCGGGCGCCGCCGCGCAGCAGTTCCGCTCGGCCGGCAAGGCCTGCCGGGTGGTGTACCTCAAATCGTGAACGCGGCGGCCGAATCCTGAGTGCCGGCCCGGTCGGCAGGTCAGGTTCGCGTCACCCGCGCCTTTTTCAATGAACAGCGTTTCTCCGGAGGACCACCCTATGCGCAAACTACTTCTTCTGTCTCTGACTGCCGCGCTCTCGGCCCCCGCCCTGGCCTGGGTGCCCAAACTCGAGGACACGACCGCCAAGAACGTCATCGACGGCACCTACGGCCGCCGCGACCCTGTGACCACCTACCAGACCCTGGACCTGAGCGTCAAGGACGGCAAGTTCGCGGCGGGCGACGGCGTCATCCGGGCCTTCGACGGCGGCGACGCCTGCGTGGCCGACTGGTTGGCCGCCCCGACCGACTACGGCAAGGGCAGCCGCCTGGGCAGCGTGACCCTGAGCGGGCAGGCCGATCAGCTCTACTTTCAGGCCGTGGACGCCCGTGACAGCTTCAAGAACCTCTCGGTCAAGGATGCGCTGGGGGCCGACTACGCCGGCAAGCGTCTGGCCGACGGCGAACTGCGCGTGGACATCGCCGTGCGCGGCCTGCCCAGCGAGAAGGCCCGCGACGCCTACCTCGTGCGCCTGATGGCGCCGGGCGGCAAGATGATCGCCCCGGCGCGCCGCAGCTACGTGAGCGACTTCAAGCAGGACGGCGCCACCTGGAGCGGCACGCTGGTGTACTACTTCAAGCCGCTCGAGGCCGGGGTGGGCGCAAGCGACAAGGTCGAGATGCTCGTGCGCACCGAGGCCGACACGAGCTGCGCCTACAGCGTCGCGCTGAACCTGGCCAGCTTCAACTGACCCTTGGGAGCTGGAGCTCCCCCGCTCCGGCCCCAGGGTTTTGTAACGCCGCGCCCATTCGACAATTCTTCGTAGAGCTGCGGTGAGATGGGGGCTATGAGTCAGGCTTCTCCCCCACATCCCCCGCAGGAAGGCCCGCCTACCAACCGCAGCAAGGCGGCGGACCAGCACGCAGCAGGCCAGTCGCCCCACCGGCGCGGCCTGCTGCGCTTCGTGCTGGTCCCGCTGCTGCTGGCCGGAGTCGGATTCGTCGGCTACCGGCTGGGGCAAGACGATTCGGGTTCGTCGGCCACCGCCGGCGGGTTCGGCGCGGGCCAGAGCGGCGCCGGCCAAGGCGGTGCAGGGCCGGCTGCCGGAGGTCAGGGCGCGGCTGGTCAGGGCGGCGCGAGTCGGCAGGGCAGTGGCGAGACCACCAGGGCTGCCGGGCAGGCCGGAGCAGGCCAGGGGACCCGGGGGTCGGGCGGCCAGGGGCAGACGGCGCAGGGCCAGGCCGGAACGCGAACAGGCGCGGGCGCGGGCCAGACCGGCGCGCAGTCGGGAGCAGGCGGCCGCGCCGGCACCGGGCAGGGGGCAGGCACACGGATCGGGGGCGGCATCGTAACCCCGGTGCAGGCCGCTGCCGCCGAGACCGGCACCCTGCGCGCCCAGCGCCGACTGAGTGGTACGGTCGCCGCCGCCCAGTCGGCCACCGTCACCACGCGGACTGCCGGGACCGTGACCGAGCTGCTGGCCGCGGTGGGCTCGTCCCTGGGGGCCGGCGATACGGCGCTGCGCCTGAGCAACCCCGACCTCCAGAGCAGCGTACAGAGCGCCCAGAACGCGCTGGACAGTGCCCAGGTCTCGCTGCGCAGCCAGGCCAGCCAGACCGCAGCCGGCCGCGCCTCGCTGCAACAGGCGGTGACGGCCGCGCAGACCTCGCTCGACAATGCCCAGCGCAGCCTCAGCTCGCTGCAGCGGCTCTACGACGTCGGGGCCGTGGCCCGCACCGAGGTGGACGCCCAGAACGTGCAGGTACAGAACGCCCGCAGCAGCCTGATCGCGGCGCAGTCGAACCTCGCCGAGAATGCCCGCAGCGGCGCCGAGGGCCAGGAGACGGCGCGCCTGGCCGTGCAGCGCGCCCAGATCACCCTGAACCAGGCGCAGGCGGCGGCCGCCGCTGCGCGCGTCACGGTGCCCTTCGCTGGGCAGGTCACGGCCCTGAACGTGAGTCCGGGCCAGTACGTCTCGGCCAACACGGAGGTGCTCACCCTGGTGAGCCGTGACCAGCAGGTGCGCGTGAACGTGCCCCCGACCGAGGCGGCGTCGCTGCCGGTGGGCACCGCCCTGAATTTCGTCTCCGGGCAGCAGACCTATCCGGTCAAGGTCTCGCAGAACGGAGGCTCGGCGGGCACCGGCAGCGTGCCGGTCGTCGCGCGCTTCACCGGCGAGTCGCGTCCGTCGGCGGGCACGGTGGGCACGGTCGTCTACGACGCCAAGGTCGCGACTGGGGTGCTCGTGCCCAGCACGGCCCTCCAGGCCGACAGCGACAAGACCTACCTCTTCACGGTCGAGAACGGGCGCGCCGCTCAACACACCGTCACCGTGCTGGGGCAGGCGGGCACGCAGTCGGCCGTGAGCGGCGTCTCCTCGGGCACGCAGGTCATCTCGCAGCCCCCGACCGGTCTGCTCGACGGCGGCGCGGTGCGCACGGCCGGCACCGGGGCGTCCCGGAGCGGTGAGGGCAGCCCGCCCGCCGGTGGTCCCGGAGGTGCGCCGTGATCCGTAAGGTCGGGCAGAAGGTCCTGGCCAGCGTCAACCCGCTCGTGGGGTTCTCGGTGTCGCGCTACGTGTTCGCCATCGGCATCTTCGTGGGGGTCGTGGTGTTCGGGCTCGCGGCCATGCGGTCGCTGGGCGTGGACCTACTGCCCAGCACTAGCATTCCGGTCGTGACCGTCAGCACGTCTTACTCAGGGGCCAGCCCGGCTTCGGTGGACGAGGAGGTCACGCAGGTCATCGAGAGCGCGGTCGCGCAGGTGCCCAACGTCACCACCCTGAGCTCGAGCAGCAACACCGGCAACAGCCGCGTGACGCTGCAACTTCAGGACGGCACCGATCAGGACGCGGCGGCCAACCAGGTCGCCTCGCTCGTGTCGGCGGCCAGCCGCCAGCTGCCCAGCGGCGCGGGCAGTCCCAGTGTCCGGACCTTCAACCCCAACAGCTCGGCCATCCTGGAATTCGGGGTGTCGGGCGGCACCGCCAGCCAGGCCGACGTGTACGACTACGTCGAAAATCAGCTCGTGCCCAACCTGCAGCGCGTCTCCGGAGTGGCGGACGTGAGCCTGAGCGGCGGCTCGCAGCGCGCGGTCGCCGTGCAGCTCGACCCCGACAAGCTCAGCGCCTACGGCCTGAATCCGCAGACGGTCTCCAGTGCCATCAGTGGCAGCAACGTGAGCTCGTCCATCGGCACGATCACCCGCGACGGCAACAGCCTGACCTACACCACCAACGCCAAGCTGACCAGCCTGGACGACATCGCCAACGTCCTCGTGGACACGGGAAAGGGCGTGCGCGTCAGTGACGTGGCCCAGATCCAGGACAGCACCACCGTGAGCGGCGTGACGCGCGTCAACGGGCTGCCGGTCGTGCTCGTCAGCATTCAGCAGTCGTCGGGCAGCAACGCCGTGGCGGTCGTGGACGGGGTCAAGGCTCTGGTGGCGGGCACCACCCTGCCGCGCGGGTACGCCGTGACGTACAGCAACGACACCACCGGCCCCATCCGCGCGAGCATCGAGTCCACGACGCACGAACTGTGGATCACGGCGCTTGTCGTGGCCCTCGTCACGCTGCTGTTCCTGGGGCGCCTGAACACGGCCTTCACCGTCATCGCGGCCATTCCGATCTCGCTGGCCGCCGCGCCGATCCTCTACAAGCTCATGGGCTTCACCTTCAATCAGGTGTCGCTGCTGGCCCTGATCGTGGCCATCGGTATCGTGGTGGACGACTCCATCGTGGTCGCGGAGAACGTCGAGCGGTACCGCGCGATGGGCTACGACCGCGTGCAGTCGGTGCTGCGCGGCGCCTCGGAGGTCTTCAGCGCGGTCGCGGCGGCCTCGCTGTCGCTGCTCGCGGTCCTCATTCCGGTCAGTTTCATGGGCGGCATCATCGGCGAGTACGTCAAGCAGTTCGCGCTGGGGCTGGCGGCGGCCGTGTTCATGTCGTGGCTCGAAGCCCTGCTGTTCCTCACGGTGCGCATGGCCTACACGCCCGACGCCGCCCCGCTGACCTGGCGCGACGTGCCGCGCGTGCTGGCCCGTGGCCCCGAGGCCGTGCGCTGGGGCCTGGGCGCCGTGCGGGCCTGGTGGTTCTGGGTGCTGGCCGTAGCCCTGGGAGCCCTGCTGTGGACCCAGGTCGCCCCGCTGTGGGCCCTGGCCGTGCTGGCGCTGCCCCTGGTGCTGGTCGCCGCGCGTTACCTATGGGGCGCGCTGCTGGCCCTGGCCGAGGCCCTGACCGGTACGCTCCACGGCCTGACCGACCGCGCGCTCGTGGGAATCCGCGAGGCGTATGCCCGCAGCCTGGACGGCGCGCTGCGCTCCAGCGCGGGCGTGCTGGTGCTGGCGGCGGCTTTCCTGGTCGCCACGGTCCTGCTCGTCGGGCCGCGCACGCAGTTCACCTTTACGCCCTCGACCGACTCGGGGACCCTGCGCGCGGGCCTGCGCCTGCCCTCGGGCCTGGACCTGAACACCCGCAACGTTCTCGTCAACCGCCTGGAAACCTACTTCCTGGCCCAGCCAGCGGTGCAGACCGTGCAGGCCTCGGTCACGGGCAGCGGCACCAACCTCAGCATCACCCTCAAGGATAAGGATGAGCGCCCTCCGGTCGCGGAGCTGACCGCGCAGTACCAGCGGGCGCTGCGCGGGCTGTTTACCGACTACCCCAACGTGCGCGCCAACCTGTTCAGCGGCGGCGGGTTCCGGGGCCAGGGCAACAGCCTGAGCCTGACCCTGGTTGCGAGCAACTTCGACCTCCTCAAGACCCGCGCGGCGGCAGCCGTCAACGTGCTGGAGGCCGACGCGGGCGTGTCGAGCGCCAGCAGCAGCCTGGACAACACCACGCTGGAAAACCGTTTCGTGCCCAACCAGAGCCAGCTCGCGGGCGCGGGCCTGAGCGCCAGTACCGTCGCCAGTGCGCTTCAGACCTACGGCAGCGGCAGCGGCGGCGGCAACGTCGAACTCGGCGGCGTGACCTACCCCATCACGGTCGAGCTGGAGCCGCAGTACCTCCAGGACGAACAGTCGCTGCTCTCGTTGCCGGTCTACAGCTCCTCGCTCGCCAGCAGCGTCACGGTGGGGCAGCTCGGCAGCATCGTGCAGGCGAGCGCACCGACGAGCATCGCACGCAACAACCGCCTCTACAGCCTCGACCTCTCGGTCGAACCCAACCCCGAAAGCGGCCTGACCACCGCGCAGCTTCAGGAGCGCCTCGTCGCGGCCCTGACGGGCGTGGGGGTCGTCGACAACCTCGTGACCGTGGGCAACTCCGACCGCAACAGCGCCTTCGGACTGGGCGCGCAGATCAGCAGTGTGGGCCTCCAGGCCTTCGCGCTCTCGATGCTGCTCGTGTACCTCGTGATGGGCGCGCAGTTCAACTCGTTCCGCTACCCGCTGTACCTGCTACTGCCGGTGCCCTTCGCGGTCGCCGGTGCCTTCTGGATGATCTTCCTGACCCGCAGCACGCTCGATATCTTCGGGGTGCTGGGCTTCCTGCTCCTCATCGGGCTGTCGGCCAAGAACGCGATCATCTACCTCGAATTCGTGGTCGAAAAACTCGAGGAACTGCCTCTGCGCGAGGCCCTCATCGAGGCCAGCCGCCTGCGCTTCCGGCCCATCGTGATGACCACGCTGACAGTGCTCGTCATCAGCATTCCGCTCCTATTGAGCAGCGGTAGCGGCAGCGAGTTCGGCAAGAGCCTGAGCATCGTGATCGTGGGCGGGATCAGTGTGTCGGCCATCATGACCTTCTATGTGGTGCCCGCCGCCTTCTATCTCTTCGAGCGCCGCCGCCTGGCCCGCCGCGCGACGGGGCCGGAAGGAACCGGGCCGGCCGTGACCGCGCCGGTCGTCTCTCTGCCGCAGTCGGGAGCCCAGGCCGCGCCGGGAGCCTGACCGCGAGAGGGAAAGACGAACCAGGAGGGGGCCGCGCACTGCAGGGCGGGCGCGGCCCTCCCTGCTGACCGGGTAGAATCGGGGGCGTGCCCGCTTTTCCCCTCCTGGCCGTGGATGTCGGCAACACCAGCACCGTGCTGGGCCTCGCGGACGCCTCGCATACCCTGACGCACACCTGGCGCGTGCGCACCGGCCGCGAGATGCTGCCCGACGACCTGGCCCTGCAACTGCGCGGCCTGCTCGACCTCGCGGGCGCCGGGGCTCCCCGCGCCGCCGTCCTGAGCAGCGTGGCGCCGCCGGTCGGACAGAACTACGCCCTCGCGCTCAAGCGGCACTTCGCCGTAGACGCCTTCGAGGTCAGCGCCGAGAACCTGCCCGACGTGCGGGTGGAACTCGACCAGCCCGGCGCGGTGGGGGCGGACCGCCTGTGCAACCTGTTCGGCGCCGAGAAGTACCTCGCCCAGAGCGAGTACGCGGTCGTCGTGGACTTCGGCACCTCGACCAACTTCGACGTGATCGGGCGCGGGCGGCGCTTCATCGGCGGCGTGCTGGCGACCGGCGCGCAGGTGAGTGCCGACGCCCTGTTCGCCCGCGCCGCCAAGCTGCCGCGCATCACCCTGGAGGCCCCGGCCAGCGCCATCGGCAAGAATACCGTCCACGCGCTGCAGTCGGGGCTGGTCTACGGCTACGCCGAGATGGTGGATGGCCTACTGCGCCGCATCCGTGCCGAGCTGCCGGGGCCGGCGGTGGCTATTGCCACCGGGGGCTTTTCGCGCACCGTCGAGGGCATCTGCCGCGAGATCGACCACTACGATGAGACCCTGACCCTGCGCGGCCTTGTCGAGTTGTGGGCCAGCCGCCCAGGCAGCTGACCGGAACGGGGGAGCGCTGCACCCCGGCCGGAGGGGGGCCGGTCAGAACCGGTCGATGACCGTGACCCCGCGCCCGCCGAAACGGTCCATGTTCACCAGCACGTCCAGACCTTCTTCGAGGGTCACGCGCTGGCCCAGCAGTTGTTCGGGGCGCAGCGCTCCCCGGGCGATCATGGCGAGCATCTCTGGGTAGGCGTGGGCGGCCATGCCGTGGCTGCCGTAGATTTCCAGCTCACGGGCGATAACCCGGTCCATCGGCACGGCGGGCCGGCTCTGGTCGCCCAGCAGCAGGCCCACCTGCACGTGGCGGCCCCGCGTGCGCAGGCACAGGACCGAGTTGGCGCAGGTGTCGGGGTGGCCCAACGCGTCTAGCGAGACGTGAGCGCCCCCACCGGTCAGCCCGCGCACCGCGCCGGGCACGTCGGGCACTTCAAGGCTGTTCAGGGTCAGGTCGGCGCCCAGGTCGGCCGCCAGCCGCAGCTGCGCCTCGCCGATGTCCACCGCGATCACCTGCGCGCCCAGCGCCTTGGCGATCAGGATGGCCGACAGCCCCACGCCCCCGCAGCCGTGGACGGCCACCCATTCGCCGCCCCGCACGCGGCCCTGATGGACCACCGCCCGGAAGGAGGTGGCGAAGCGGCAGCCCAGGCTGGCGGCCGTCCCGAAATCCAGCTCGTCCGGCAGCGCCACGAGGTTCTGGTCGGCCTGGTGCAGCGCGACGTACTGCGCGAACGAGCCCCAGTGCGTGAACCCCGGCTGGAACTGGCGCTCGCACACCTGCTGGTGGCCCGCCTGGCACTCGGCGCAGCGCCCGCAGCCCGACACGAAGGGCACGGTCACGCGGTCGCCCACGCGCCAGTTGCGGATGCCCGCTCCCAGCGCCACCACGGTCCCGGCCAGTTCGTGTCCCGGCACGTGCGGCAACCGGATGTCGGGGTCGTGGCCCATCCAGCCGTGCCAGTCGCTGCGGCACACTCCCGTCGCGGCGACCTCCACGACCACCCCGCCTTCGGGGGGGGCGGGGTCGGGGACGGTGGTCACTTCGGGGCGGACGCCGAAGGTGTGGTACAGGGCGGCTTTCATGCCCGGCAGTCTCTCACCGGGCGGGCCGCCCCCGCCGCCTAACGTTTAAGCAGCAGCGCCGCCGGGAAGTTTTCCAGCACCTTGGCCACCGGGACGTTTCCGCCGCGGACCCGCAGCGTCTCGCCGGTCAGGGCGTTCTCGTAGGTGCCGGCCGGTAGGCTCAGGCGGCGGTTGCCCCAGATCTCGGCCAGCGCCCAGGGGGTCTTCTCGCGGGTCAGCGAGAGGGTCAGGCGCGGCGCGACCGTCACCGCGACCTCGCCCTCATGCTCGCGGGCGAAGGTCAGGAGGTACTTGCCCGCCTCAATGGGCCGGTACTTCCCGTGCGCGAACAGCTCCCGGTGGGCCTGGCGGGCCTGCAGCGCCGCCCAGGTCAGCATGACCTTGACCCCGCCGTCCTCGTAGCGGCCCAGCAGCGTGCGGGCCACGTCCACGTCGTGCTTCTTTTCCAGGCGGCCCACCACGCGCCCCAGGCGGGCATAGTCCACCGGGCGGCGGTTGTCGGGGTCCACGAGGCTCTGGTTCCAGCCCTCGGCGCCCTGGTACGTGTCGGGCACGCCGGGGGCGGTCAGGCGCACCAGGGCGGCACTCAGGCCGTTCTGCGCGCCGTAGGGGCTGATGCGGCCGTGCAGCTCGGCCAGTCCCGTACAGAACCGCTCCTCGGACAGCAGACCTGAGACCAGCGCGGCGAGCGCAGCCTCGTACTCCTCGTCGGGCGCGGCCCAGCTCGTGCTCAGCTTGGCCTCGCGGCTGGCCTTGAGCATGTAGGCGTTCAGGCGTTCCGTAAACCCCTGCAGCTGGCCGTCCAGCGGGTAGGCGCCCAGCGCGTTTTGCAGCAGCGTGTAGATGCCCCCGAAGCTGGGAGCCAGCCCCAGGTCGGTGCGGGTCTGCAGCGGGCGCAGGTGCGGCAGCCAGGCGCTGAGGTACGCCGCCCAGGTCTGCGGCATCTCGGACAGTACGCTGATGCGCGCGCGCGTGTCCTCGCCGCGCTTGGTGTCGTGGGTGCTGCCGGCCAGCATGGCGTGGGGCCAGTGTTCGGCGCGTTCCCTGGCCGCCGCGTGAAAGTCCCGCGGCGGCGTGCCGAACAGCGCCGGATCGCCGCCCACCTCGTTGAGCGAGAGCAGGCGCGCATATCGGTAGAAGGCGGTGTCCTCGGCGCCCTTGGCCGTCACCGGGCCGGTGAGCTGCTGGAATTTCAGCGTGAAGTCGGCGTAGGCGGCGCGGGTGGCCTCGTCGGGGGCTCCCAGGGTCAGGACCGACTGGAGGTAGTCGAAGACGCTGGGGTCCAGCGGCGAGCCGTTCCGGCGGTTGTGCGCCTTGGCGTCACGGATAGCGTGGGCGATCTTGGCGTCATCGCCGGGTTCGCGCGAGCCGTCGGCGCGGATGTAGGTGCGGTACACCGGGAAGGTGGCGATCACTTCGCGCAGCGCCGCACGCACAGTGCTCAGGGTGAAGTCGCGCGCCCCCAGGTCGGTCTCGGCCAGGGCCTCGAGCCCTTCGGCCAGCACGTTGACCTCGCCCGGCAGCGACACCCGCTGGATGAGCTGTTTGCCCAGGTACAGCTGCTCGCCGTAGCTTTCGCGGTCGCCGGTGAAGCGCCGGTACACCGCCGTCATCTCCTCCTCAGCTCCCGCCTCCACGAACACGCCGCCGAGCTGGGCCAGGAAGTCGTAGCCGGTCGTGCCGTGAATCGCCCAGGCCTGCGGCAGATGCTCGCCGGGCTCCAGAATCTTCTCGGCGACGACGTAGAGCGGTAGTTCGCTGCGGTCCAGGCCCGCGCCGCCTTCCGTGCCCCCGGTGGTGGGGCGGCCCAGCGCCTCGCCCGCGCCGAGCTGCAACGCCTGAAAGTACCCGGCCGGGTCGTACAGGCCGTCGGTGTGGTCGAGCCGCACGCCCTGCACGGTGCCTTCACGCAGCAGGTCGAACAGCAGGCCGTGCGCCCAGGCGAACACGCGCGGGTCTTCCATGCGCAGCGCGGCGAGGTCGTTGATGTCGAAAAAGCGCCGGTAGTTGATCTCCTCGGCCGCCACCTTCCAGAAGGCGAGGCGGTAGTTCTGCTCGCTGACCAGGGTGTCGAGCTGCGCGGGGTCGGCGTTGTAGGCCGCCACCACGGCGTCGAGCGCCGATCTCACCGGCCCTGAGGCCTCGGCCAGCACCTCCAGGCGCCGGGCCATGACCTCCATCTCCTGGGCGCGCCCGGCACGGTCCTCGTCGGTCAGGTCCGGCGAGGTGCTGCGCGGCAGCGCGGCGGCGCTGCGGGCGATGCTCGCCAGTTCGCTGCGGGCACTGCTCCCCACGCTCTGGGCTAGCCGGGGAGCCACCTCCGAGAGCAGCAGCGCGAGGCTGCGCGGCGACATAGGCAGCCGCCGTTCCCAGTAACGCAGGAAGAAGCGCCCACCCTCTCTCTCCAGTTTCAGCTCGCCGCGCTCCAGCACCCGGCCGTACTGGTCGCCCAGCAGCGGCAGCATCACCTTGCCTTCCAGCGCCCGTTTGAGGGGATGCCACGAGATGTCGAAGAAATGCGCGTAGCGGCTGGCCTGCCCGTGCGTCAGCACGTCCTCCCAGTAGGGGTTGTGCCCGCCCTGAATCCCCATGTGGTTGGGCACGAAATCCACGATGAGTGAGAGCCCCAGTTCGCGCGCCCGCGCCGAGAGCCGGCGCAGCCCCGCCAGACCGCCGAGTTCGGGATTGACGGCGGCGTGGTCGGTCACGTCGTAGCCGTGGGTGCTGCCGGGCGTGCTGCCCCAGATGGGCGAGAGGTACACGTCGGTGACCCCCAGCCGCGCGAGGTAGGGCAGCGCTTTGCGGGCCGCCGCGAAGGGAAAGTCGCGGTGCAGTTGCAGGCGGTAGGTGGCGCGCGGAATGTGCGTCTCGGGCGGGGAGTCGTGCGTGCCGGCCACCGGCGCCGGGCCGGACCCGGAAGCCGTCTCTCCTGGGTTGGGCCGGGCCGCCGTCACTCCCGGACCCCGTCTGCCGCCAGGATCACGGCCTCACCGGGGTACAGGGTGTCCGGGCTGGCCTCCCGGCCCTCGCTGTGCAGCAGCAGCCGCGCCGGCAGGCCGAAGGGCAGCCCGAGTTCGGCGAGCGCGCATCCGGAATCGCCGGCCAGACCGGTGTGCCACAGCAGCACCCGCTCGCCCGCCCCGCTCTGGTGACGCACCCACAACAGCTGACCCACGTTGCCGGCGCTCAGTCCCGCGCGCGAGCGGTCCCGCAGCACCGGGTCCTCACGGCGCAGCCGCAGCAGGGTGCGGTACAGCTCCAGCGTGCGGGCGTGTTCGCCCTCACGGCGCTCGGCCCAGTTCAGGTGCGCGAGCCGGAAGGTGTCCTCGGACTGCGGGTCGAACACGTCCTCGCCCTGAAAGCCCTCGAAGTGCCCAAATTCCTTCTTGCGGCCCTCAGTGACCATCTGGCCCAGTTCGCCGTGGTGGTCGCTAAAAAAGGGAAAGGGCGTGCTGGCGGCCCACTCCTGCCCCTGAAACAGCAGCGGGGTCATGGGCAGGCTCAGCAGCAACGCCGAGGCGCCCCGGAAGTGGGCGGGCGTCACCCGGTCGAGGTGATGCACGCGGTCTCCCTGCGCGCGGTTGCCGATCTGGTCGTGGTTCTGGATGAAGTACACGAAGCTGGGGGCTTCGAGCGGCCCGGCCGGCTTGCCCCGGCGGTTTTGCGGCAGGAACTGGTCTTCCAGCGGCCACTTCTGGCCCTCGTAGGCCCAGCCCCGGTTGATGGTGTGCGCCACGCCCGCCGCCCCACCCGTGAAGCAGGCGTAGTAGCCGTCACGCTCGCCGGTCAGGGTGACGCGGACCTCGTGGTGAAAGTCGTCCACCCAGATGCCGTCGAGGTGGTAGTCCGTGACGAGTTCGGGAATGTTGCGGTAGTCCTCGGCAAGCATGAGGTGGGTGCCGCCCAGACGGTGCACCTCGCTCGCCAGTTCCTGCAGGACGTGCACGTCGCTGTCGTCCGACATCGCCTGCGTGGCGTCGAGCCGCAGGCCGTCGAAGCGGTAGTCCCGCAGCCACATGCGCGCGTTGCCGGTGATGAGGCGGCGCATGTGCGGCTCGGCGTAGTCCAGCCCCGCGCCCCAGGCGCTCGAAAAGCGGTCGGTAAAGTACGTCTCGCTGTAGCTGCTCAGGTAGTTGCCGTCGGGGCCGAAGTGGTTGTAGACCACGTCCAGAAAGACCGCCAGCCCCAGCCCATGCGCGGCGTCGACAAACGCCATGAGCTCCTCGGGGCGGCCGTAGGGAGCGTGGGGAGCGTAGAGCGCTACGCCGTCGTAGCCCCAGCCGCGCTCACCGGGAAAAGCGGCCAGGGGCATGAGTTCGATGGCTGTCACGCCCAGGTTCCTGAGCTCGGGCAGCCGCTCCTGCGCCGCGCGGTAGGTGCCCTCCCGGGTAAAGGTCCCGATGTGCATCTCGTAGAACACGCACTCGGCCAGCGGCAGGCCGCACCAGTCGGGGTGCTGCCAGGCGTAGGTCTCCAGGTCCAGCACCTCCGCCTCGGCGTGGACGCCGTCCGGCAGGAAGCGGGCATACGGGTCGGGCGTGGGCTGCCCGTCGAGCAGGAAGAGGTAACGGGTGCCCACACCGACCGGCAGGACGAGTTCGTAGGTGTCGGGGCCGACGGAGGGCAGGTCGTGGTCGCTGCCGTTCACGCGCACGCCCACCTGCGAGGCGCGCGGCGCCCACACGCGGAACCGGGTGCCGCTGCGGTCGGGAAGAAGGTGAGCGCCCAGGCGCGTCATGGGGTCGTCGAGATGAACCGGTGTGGGGTGAACGGGTTCAGTAGGGGTCTGTGTCATGTGCTGCTCCTTTGGCGCCGCGGCCTGCGGGCCCGGCAATCAACCGCCGAGCCTAAGGGGCGGGCCGCGTGGCCCCGTGAGAGAACGGTCAAGGAAAGTGCCCAGGAAGTCGGGGGCTTCATGCGAAACGGCTAAAGGTGAGATGTGTGCAGGCCGCCCGGCCCGTGCAGCTGCGGGCCAGCTGCGGGGGCTGGCAGACGGCCTTCATGTTCGGTCTCACTCGGCCCCCGCGCGTCACACTGGGGCCATGCCCACCGCACTCGCGCTGCTGCTGCTTCTGGGAGCCGTCCTTCTGGGTCTGCTGGGGCTGAGCCTGCTCGTTTTCAGTCTGTGGCCCCTGGCCGAGCAGGGACAGGCCGGGGGCGCACTGGCTGCGGGACTGACCTTTGCCGGGCTGAGCGTGCTGTGCCTCATCGCCAGCGGCGTGCTGGTCCGGCTCTCGGTGCGCGCCCTGCGGCGGCGCTGAGGAAGAAAGTACCCATGAAGAGGCCCCGGCGCACGGAAGGAAAACGGGTGGCCGGGGCAGGGGGAAAGGGGAGAGGTCAGCCTCAGCTGCGTGGGCAGCGGTAGAGCTTGAGGCTCCGGGCGATCAGGGCAGTCTCGTCACCGGCGTTGACCTTCGCCTGGGCGCGGTCGTCACTGGTATCCAGCAGCAGTTCCCACTCGCCGCAGCCGCCCAGATTCGGCAGTTTGAAGGGCAGGTCTACATGCGAGGCCGAGAGCAGCAGCAGCAGGTGGTCGTCGGTCAGCGGGTGGCCCTCGGCGTCGATGTCGTCCAGGCCGTTGCCGTCCAGGAAGATCCCCATGGACTGGGTCTGGGGGTTGTTCCAGTCTTCGTCGCTCATCTCGGCGCCGTCAAAACGCAGCCACACGATGTCGCGCACGTCCTCGCCCCGGATGGTGCGCCCTGAGAAGAACTTGCGGCGGTGCAATGCGGGGTGCGCCTTGCGCAGCGCGATGGCCTTCTTGGTGAACGCCAGCAGGTCCTCGTCCACGTTCGACCAGTCGTACCAGCTGATGAGGTCGTCCTGACAGTAGGCATTGTTGTTGCCGCCCTGCGTGCGCCCGAGTTCGTCGCCGCCCAGGATCATCGGGGTGCCCTGGCCCAGCAGCAGCGTCGCCAGGAAGTTGCGCTGCTGGCGGGCGCGTAGGGCATTGATCTCGGGATCGTCGGTCTCGCCTTCGGCCCCGCAGTTCCAGCTCTGGTTGTCGTTGGCGCCGTCCTTGTTGTCCTCACCGTTCGCCTCGTTGTGCTTGTCGTTGTAGCTCACGGTATCGCGCAGCGTGAAGCCGTCGTGGGCGGTGACGAAATTGATCGAGGCGTAGGGCTTGCGGCCGTCGTTCTGGTACAGGTCACTGCTGCCGGTCAGGCGGTAGCCGATTTCGCTCGCCAGCCCGCCCTCGCCCTTCCAGAAGGCGCGCATGTCGTCGCGGTAGATCCCGTTCCATTCGGCCCAGTTCACCGGGAAATTGCCGACCTGATAGCCGCCCTCGCCCACGTCCCACGGCTCGGCGATGAGTTTGACGCTGCTGATGATCGGGTCCTGGTGGATGATCGTGAAGAAGCCCGAGAGCTGGTCGACCTCGTGCAGCCCGCGCGCCAGCGTGGAGGCGAGGTCGAAGCGGAAGCCGTCGACGTGCATCTCGGTGACCCAGTAGCGCAGCGAATCCATGATGAGTTGCAGCGTCTGCGGGTGGCGCACGTTGAGGCTGTTGCCGGTGCCGGTGTAGTCGAAGTAGAACCGCGGGTTGTCGGCCACCAAGCGGTAGTAGGTGGGGTTGTCGATGCCCTTGAAGCTCAGGGTTGGCCCCATGTGGTTGCCTTCGGAGGTGTGGTTGTAGACCACGTCCAGGATGACCTCGATCCCTGCGCCGTGCAGGGCGCGGACCATGTTACGGAACTCGTCCACCGCGCCGGCCGGGTTGCCCCCGCGCGCGGCGGCCGAGTAGCGCACGTCCGGCGCGAAGAAGTTCAGCGTGGAATAGCCCCAGTAGTTCGTCAGACCCTTGTCGAGAAGAAAGGGGTCGTCCATGTGCTGGTGTACCGGCAGCAGCTCGATGGACGTGATGCCCAGGTCGCGCAGGTAGTTCAGGACCGGCTCGGTCGCCATGCCCGCATAGGTGCCGCGCAGTTCTTCGGGCACGTCGGGGTGCGTCATGGTCAGGCCCTTGACGTGGGCCTCGTAGATCACCGACTGGTGAAAGGGAATGTTGGGCTTGCGGTCGCCCTGCCAGTCGTAGGCGGCCGGGTCCAGCACGATGCCCAGGGGCGCGCCGCGCTGATCCTCCTGCTGCATCTCGCGGTCCTCGTCACCGCCGGGCACGTAGGCGAAGACGCCGTCATCGAACTGCTCGGTGCCGCTCAGGGCCTTGGCATAGGGGTCGAGCAGCACCACGTTGGGGTTGAACCGCAGGCCCTGGTCGGGCGCGTACTCGCCGTGGACGCGGTAACCGTAGCGCTGGCCGGGCTTTACGCCGGGCAGATAGCCGTGCCACACGAAGGCGGTCTGCTCCTTGAGGGGGTAGCGGGTCTCCTGGCCCTGCTCGTCGAACAGGCACAATTCGACGCCACTGGCGTTTTCGGAGTACAGGGCGAAATTGGTACCCTTGCCGTCCCAGGTGGCCCCCAGCGGAGCGGGCGTACCGGGACGGATCAGGACGGTGGGTTGGTCAGTGGTGGTCATGGGGCTCCTCGGAAACGTGGCGCGAAAAACGGGCCGGTGATGGCCCGCCGTCACAGTGCCTTCCAGAGTAAGCAGCGGCGGCCCACCTTGCCGCCGCCGTTCATTATGGAAACGTTACCAGTTGGGGCCGGACCCTGGCCCATTCTCAGGGTTTGCGCCGGAAGGGCTCCGGAGAATCAGGGCTCGAAGCTGTCCTGGAAGGCGTAGCGGTCGCCGCGCACCCAGTAGTTGACGTAGCTCGCGCGCTTGGGGCCGCTGTAGGTCGTGCGGCGCAGGAGGAAGGCGGCGGTGCCCAGGGGCACGCGCAACAGGTCGGCTTCCTCCTGGCGCAGGTTGACGGCTTCGAGGTTCTGCTCGACGCGTTGCAGGGGCACGCCCATGGTGATCATCGTCTCGTGGATGCTCTCGACGCTCAGGTTGTGGTCGAGCAGGCCCGGCACGAGCGAGGCGTTGATGTAGCGCTTCTCGATGACCAGGGCCTCGTCGCCTGCCATACGCAGGCGGTGGACGAACACCACCGGATCGCCCGGCTGAATCTGCAGCACGATGGCGATCTCGGGCGTCGCCTCGATCTGCATGGCGCGCAGGACGGTCGTGCGGTGGTCGGGGTGGCGCGCCCATTCCTTGAAGGGCCGCACGCGGAACATGCCCTGCCGGAAGCGTTTGCCGGTCGGAAAGGTGCCGGCCCCCTGGACGCGGTAGACGTAGCCTTCGCGTTCCAGTTCGTCGATGGCGCGCCGGGCGGTCATCCGCGAAACCTCGAATTCGCGGGCAAGCTGCGGTTCGCTGGGCAGCGGCAGCCCTTCGGCATAGTGACCCCCCAGCAGGCGGTCTTTCAGAGTGGTCTTGATGAGCGGGTACTTCGCCATGCATCCCTCCGGGCGGTCCGCTGGCAGGCGGCGCTTCTCACCATTCTAAAGATAGTGTGAAGAGTACACAAGGTCAGGCGGCCGGGCGTCACGGGGTTAGGAACAGCTTCGGCGGGAAAGTGGCGGCTGGAGCGCCTTCCGAGGCCGCTCCGTGGGCCCGTCGCCTCTGCTTGCAGCGCGAACTCAATAGGTCGGCTCCCGGTTCGGGGCCTGTTCCCACCGGAAAACGCCCGCTCAGCCCCCGATGTGCGACATCTCGACCTTGGCCCCCGCGCCCGCCCGCGTGACCTCGCCGCGTTCCTCGCTGTAGCGGTCGCGCCGCGCCCCCCAGACCCCCGCCACGAGGTCCCGCAGGTCGGCGTCGGTGGCTCCGGCCCGCAGCGGCGCGCGCAGGTCGGTGCCGCTGCCGGCGAACAGGCAGGTATACAGCGCCCCCACCGCCGAGAGCCGCGCGCGCGAGCAGTCGCCGCAGAAGGGCGCCGTGACCGACGAGATCAGCCCGACCTCGTGCCCCTGGGTACCGACGTGCCGGGCCGCGACCTCACCGCGGTAGTTGGCGCCCAGCGCCGTAAAGTCTGCCGTCCCCGCCTCGCCGCCCAGGCGCGCGAGCACCTCGCCCGAGGGCACCACGGCGTCCATGTTCCAGCCGTTGTGGTTGCCCACGTCCATGAACTCGATGAACCGCAGCGGCGCGAGGTCCCGCAGCGCGAGCCACAGCGCCCGCAGCCCCTCGTCGTTCACGCCGCGCTGCACCACCGTGTTGATCTTGACCCCCAGGCCCGCCGTCAGCGCCGCCTCAATGCCTGCCACGACCTTCTGCGGGTGCTGGCCCAGGCCGTTCATCCGCCCGAAGACCTCGGGGTCCAGGCTGTCGATACTGACGGTCACGCGGTCCAGCCCCGCCGCCTTCAGGTCGGCGGCGAAGCGCGGCAGCAGCAGGCCGTTGGTGGTCATGGCGATGTCCTGCACGCCGCCGATGCGGGCCAGGCGGGTCACGAGGTCCGGCAGGTCGCGCCGCAGGGTCGGCTCGCCTCCGGTCAGGCGGAGCTTGCGCACGCCGAGGTCCACGAAGGTACGCGCCAGACGCTCTATTTCCTCGAAACTCAGCAGCTCGGCGCGGGGCAAGAAGGCGTAGTCGGGCCCGAACACCTCGGCGGGCATGCAGTAGGTGCAGCGCAGGTTGCAGCGGTCGGTCACACTGATCCGCAAATCCCGCAGGGGCCGCCCCAACTGATCCGTCAACACGCCCCAACCATAGCGGCTGGGGCGTGTTTCGGGAGCGGCGCGGCTTGCATTTGCCTTCACGGCCAGGCGCGCCGGCGCTGCCCGGAGCGGATCAGACCTTCTCGACCTCGAACGTCAGGCCCAGGTCCTTCACGTCGGCGTTGGGGTCCCGGCCCGCCACGAGGGCGTACGCGGCGCGCCCAGGGGTCAGGTAGGTGCCGGCCACGCGGCGCAGGTCGTCCAGCGTGACCGCCAGCAACCGGGTCTTGTAGGTCTCCTGCACTTCGGGGGTGTAGCCGCTCTGGTCGCCGAAAAAGCGCAGGCGGCCCACCGTGTCGGGGCTGGTCAGGGGATCGAGGAGCTTGCTGGCCGACAATGTGGCCTCGGTCAGTTCACGCTCGCCCAGGTCGCGCGCCAGGAAGTCCCCCACAGTCCGGAAGACCTCGTAGGTGCGGGAGATGTGCGGATCGCGGTAGCTCGAGAAGCTGAACACCCCCGTGCGGGTATCGAACCCGGCCGCCGCGCCGTAGGCCCCGCCCTTCTCGCGGATCTCGGGCAGCAGGTACTCGGCGCGCAGCAGGCGTGAGAGCACGAGCAGCGCCGGACTGTCGGGGTGCGTGTAGGGCACGGTGGGGTAGGCCAGCGCATTGAAGGCGACCGGCGAATCGGTCAGGCGGGCCTGCGGCGTGTGCGCGGGCAGGGGCGGCGCCGGGCGCCCGACCGCTGCGCCGTCCGTGAACAGGTCCGTGATGGGCGTGAGGTCCAGGCTCAGGTCGCCGGGCAGCGCGGTCAGGCACAGTAGTGGCTGGCCCCGCAGGATCAGGTCGCGCAGCTCCCCGAACCGGGCCAGCAGGGCGTCGAGGCGGTCGTCGAGCGATTCGGGTTGGCCCTCGCCCCCTTCCACGATGGCCTTCAGGTTCGCCAGCAGGCTCAGGCCGCCCAGACGCTCGTCGGTCGCGGCCGAGAGGTTCACCTGCGCCGACGCGAGCCGGTCGGCATAGGCGTTGCCCGAGCTGACGACGCTGGCCTTGAGCCCCGAGAGGCGCTGCTCCAGCAGCTGCCGCAGCCGCTCCCGCGTCAGTTCGGGCTGGGCGATCACGTCGCGCAGCAGCGACACGAGCTCGCCGCCGTTGCGCGCCAGCGCCTTGCCGCTGAAGGTCAGGGCGAGGCGGACCCGGCCCAGGTCGTCGGGGGCCGTGCCCACCGCCGCGCCGGCGCCGATCCCGCCCGTGACCGCTTCGGCGCGGCGGGCCAGGGCCACATAGTCCTGCCCGGCGGCGCCGCCGCGCGTGACCGTGTAGGCGTACAGCGGCAGCACGTCGAGCAGCTCTCCCAGTTCGGGCAGGCGCACCTGCACGTCAAGGTAATCCAGGCCGCCGGTGGGCTGTGGGACCCGGCCCACGAGCGCGCGCCCGGCCTGCTCGGTGGCGTACTCGGGCCGCGCCACCCCGGCGGGTACGTCGGCCAGCGTCAGCGTGGGCAGCACGTTGGGGTCGCTCTCCTGGCCCTGAAGCGACTGGAGTTGCAGGCTCTCGCGCACGATGCGGGCGCGGTCCTCTTCGGTGAAGTCGGCGCTCAGGCGCCCGACCAGTTCACGCTCGCTCTGCTCGGTGCGGGCAGCGAGCTCGGGGTCGGGGGTCACGTTCAGGGTCACGCGGTGGGGGTTGTCCAGCAGTCCCTCCTCGATCATCGTCTCGAACACGCGCTGGCCGGCGGTCAGGTCGGCGCGCAGGCGGCCGAGTTCGGCGTCCAGGCGCAGGCCGGTGACCGGATCGCCGCCGTAGAGCCAGGGTCCCAGCAGCCGGAACATGACCTGGAGGCCGTAGGGGTAGCCGCTGTTGCTGACCTCCTTCTGCGCGATCTCGAACTGGTGCAGGCTGCTCTCGATGAGGGCCGGGTCCAGCCCCGAGTCGGCGATCTGGCGCAGGGTGGCGAGCACGAGCGCCTCGACCTCGTCGGCCTTGCCGGCACTCAGGCCTTTGAGACCCGCCGCGAAGGCCCCCTCGCGGAAGGAATCGCGGTAGCCCGAGAGATCGGCCAGCGCCGAGCCCAGACCCGAGTCGATCAGGGGCCGGGTCAGCGGCGCGCCTGCGTTGCCCAGCAGCACGTCGCTCAGCACGCTCCAGCGCAGGTTCAGGTCGGGGTCGCTGCTGCGCCCCAGTTTCCAGGCGACCAGGGCCTGCGCGCCGCGTTCGGTGTCGCTGCCGGGGTACACCACGTCCATGTGGCGCGGGGCGCTGAAGGCCGGCTGGTCGGGAATGCTCACGTCCAGCGTCTGGGCCGGGAACTGTGACATCACCTGGTCCTCGACACGCTCCAGCACGTGCTCCAGGCTCTGGTTGCCGTAGCTGTAGAAGTACGCGTTGCTGGGGTGGTAGTGCGCGGCGTGGAAGGCCCGCAGGGCCTCGTAGGTCAGCTCGGGAATGTGCTCGGGCGAACCGCCGCTGTTGTTGGCGTAGGTTAGGTCGGGGTACAGCGCCTGCCCCAGCGAGCGCCACATCACTGAGCCTGCCGAGGCCATCGCGCCCTTCATCTCGTTGTATACGACGCCCTGGAGCTTGAGGGGGGTGGTGGGGTCGTCGGGCGTCTCGAACTCGAAGCGGTGGCCGTCCTGCCGGAAGCTCTCGTAGCGCAGCAGCGGAAAGAAGGTCGCGTCGAGGTACACCGACAGCAGGTTGTCGTAGTCCTGCACGTTGCGCGTGCTGAACGGGTAGGTGGTCCAGTCGCTGGCCGTCATGGCGTTCATGAAGGTGTTCAGCGAGCGCGGCAGCATCGAGAAGAAGGGGTCGGGCACCGGGTACTTGCGGCTGCCCATCAGGACGGTGTGTTCCAGGATGTGCGCCACGCCCGTGCTGTCCCTGGGGACGGTCGGGAAGGTCACGCCGAAGGCGAGGTTGTCGTCCTCGCGGGCGACGTGGGCGTGCCGGGCACCGTTCTCGTGGCGCAGCAGGACGAGCGTGCCCGACATCTCCGGCAGGGCCTGGACGCGTTCTACGGTGTAACGCCCCAGCGTGTCGCCCACGCTGGGCAGGCGGTGGGTGGTGGGTGTGGCGGTCATGTCCGGCAGGATAGCGCCGCCGGACAGGGAGAATGGGGGCAAAAAAAGGGTTGTGGGCCGGGCATGAGGTCGGAAAAAAGGGCGTGCCGGTCAGCGGGGCCGGCGCACCTGCCGCACCCGGTCGCGGAGCCCGCGCACTCCGGCGGGGTCGCTGCCGGCGCGGCCGTAGCGCAGGCGGTTGTACTCGGCGGCGACGGCGCGCAACTCGGCTGCCAGCGCCGGAAACTGCTCGCCGGCCCGCGCGGCGTAGGCGGTGGGGGTCTCGCCCGGAAGCTGGGGCAGGCCCAGGCGCGTGCCGAGGTCGTGCAGGCTGCGCGCGAGGGGATCGCGGGGGCGGGCAGCGCGCCGGGCGAGCATTAGTCCCGGCAGCACGGCCAGGACGGCCAGGGCCGCGAGGGCCAGCAGGTAGGGGGCCGACCCGACCCCGCCCACCCCCAGGCGGGCGAGCAGAGTGCGCTGCTGGGTGCCGTCGTAGCCCGCGACCCAGGTGTTCCAGCTGTTTTGCAGGGCGTCCACGCGCAGCAGAGCGCGGGCCAGTGGGCCGGGCGGCCGGGCGGCGGTCGCCTGGGGCTGCGTCAGGGCCGTGCCCAGATCGGTGCGGATGCGGGCGGGGGCCACCACGGCGGTCGGGTCCACCCGCACCCAGCCCTGCCCCGCGAGCCAGACCTCGGCCCAGGCGTGGGCGTCCTGCTGGCGCACGGTCAGGTAGCCGCCGTCGGGGTTCACCTCGCCGCCCTGGTAGCCCCCCACGATGCGCGCCGGCACGCCCGCCGCCCGCATCAGGAAGGTGAAGGCGCTGGCAAAATGCTCGCAGAAGCCCACGCGGCTGCTGGACAAGAAGGCGTCGATGCGGTTCTGCTCGGGCAGCGTGGGCGGGTTGAGGCTGTAGCTGAAGCCCGTGCGGAACACGCCGAGTCCCGCCTGCACGCGCTGCGCGGGCGCGAGGCTGCGCCAGCCCTGCGCCAGGGCCAGGGCGCGCGGGTTCTGGCCGGGCGGTAGTTGCAGGTTCAGATTCAGACGCCGCTCGTCTTCGTTCAACCCCAGGCGGGCGGCCTGCTGCGTGAAGGTGTAGCGAGTACGCCGCGTGGGGGGCGGATAGGCCGCCGCCTGAAACGCGCTCGTGAAGTAGGTGCCGCGCGGCTGCGTGACCGGCGAGTCCAGCGCAAGCAGCCAGGGCTTGCCGCTGGGCTCCAGTGTGATGCTGTAGCTGCGGGTGGGGCCACTGACCGCAATGGGCGCAGTATTGAAAAAGGCCCGCAGCTGCGTCCAGCGCAGGCCGTCGTACAGCTCGTACACCGGGCCGCGCCAGTAGCGTTCCTCGGGACCGGGCACCGTGCCCGTGAAGTCGGCCCGGAAGGCCACCTCCCGGCTCTGGGCGAGGTTGCTGAACTCGCCCGCGCTGATGCTGTCAGCCAGTCCGGTCTGCGCGCCCTGCTGGATGGGCAGTTGCCACAGCGGCCCGTCCGGGCGCGGAAACAGCGCGAAGAGCAGCCCGGCCAGCGGCGCGGCGAGGAGCATCATCTGCCCGGCGCGGCGCAGGCCGGTCGCAGGTGCGGGCGCAGCGTCATCGGCCGCGCGGTCCTCGCCGTCCTCCAGGGTCCAGCCGCCCAGCGCGGCGAGCAGGGCCGCCGTCGCCAGCAGGGCGTGCAGCGCGGTCAGGGGTCCCTGATCGTGGAAGAAGTGGGTGCTCGTCAGGAACAGGCCCAGCAGGGAGAGCAGCCGGGCGTCGCGCCGGGTATGCGTCTCGGCCGCCTTGAGGACGACGAGCAGCCCCAGCAGCGCTGTGCCCGCGTCCTGCCCCAGCAGCGTCCCGTAGACAGCGTTCAGGCCCAGCGCGCCCAGAACGGCGACCAGGGCCAGCGCGGCGGCCGGGACCCCCGGAAGGCGCCGTGGACCGGCTGCCCCCTGGTCCTGGCCTGCCCGCAGCGCCGCGTACCCCAGCCCTGCCGCCAGCAGCGCCGTGAGCCATACCGGCTGGCGCAGCACCCCCGGCAGCAGCGCGACGGCCAGTGCCAGCAGCGAGAAGCGCAGCGGCCCAGCCGGCAGGATCTCGCGGCGAGCGGGGGAGAGCAGGGTGCGCCGCACCGGAGCGAGTGTGGGCAGGGTCGGGGGCGTCCCGAAGGCCGAGAGTGCCCCCAGGGCCGCCGCCACCTGCGCCTCGCCCGCCGCCGCCGCGAGGACCGTGCCGGGCAGCGAGAAGGAGAAGGCGTCGCCCTGCGCGCGCGCCGCGAGCACCCAGGCGCACAGCCGCGAGAGCCGCGCCTCGGGGTCAGGGAGCCCGGCAGTCGCGGCCCAGTCCAGGGCCGGGGCCTGCCCGGCCGGGGCGTCATACTCGCGGGTCAGCAGCGCTCCGGTCCGGGCGGCGTGGCGCCACGACACGAGCCGGGGGGCGTCGCCCGCCTGGTAGGGCCGCAGCCCGGCGAGGTCGTCCTGGCCCGCCGCGCGCCGCCCGGTCTCGGCGTGCCCGGCGGCGAACAGGGTGGGCGGCGCAGGGGGCTGGGCCTCGGCTGCGGGGGCCACCCACAGCCGCACCTCGCCGGGACCGGTGTCGGGGGTCAGGGGCAGGTCGGCGGTCCACAGGCCCAGGGGGTCCAGGCCGCTCAGGCGCCAGGCTTCCAGGCTCAGGGTGCCGCGCCGAGGGGCGGGCAGCGTCAGACCCAGGCCGCCCGCCGCCGCGCTGACCGGGGCGGCGGCGCTCAGGGGGTGGGTCTGTTCGCCCTGCCGGGCCCGCATGCGCAGGCGCAGCGCGCCGCCCTGCATCGCCTCCAGCGTCCGGCCCTCCCGCGAGAGCGGCACCCGGAAGGTGAGGGGACGCCCGGCCAGCGCGGGGACATGTTCGGGGACCGGCGGCCCCACCCGTACCCCGCGCACCGCCCGCAGGGCCTGCGCCGCGCCGATGACCCACACGCCGCCGAGCAGAAAGGTCAGGCCGTAGCCCAGGCTCAGACCGTAGTTCACGCACCCGATCAGGGTCAGGACCACGAGCACCAGAAAGAGGGTCCCCAGTCGCGTCGGGCGCAGGGTGGGCGTGGGGGGCCGGGCGGTGGAGGGGCGCGGAGCCGTCATTTCAGGGAAGGGGCGTGTCGCGCAGCAGGTCCGCCATGATGGCCTCCACGCCGCCCGCACCCGGCGCGCCGCGCAGCGGCAGGCGGTGCCCGGCCAGCGCGGGAAAGACCGCCTGCACGTCCTCGGGCAGTGCGGCGTCGCGGCCCTCCAGGTAGGTCCAGGCCTTCGTGACGGCCAGCAGTGCCAGCAGCGCGCGGGGGCTGAGGCCCGTGCCCAGCGCCGGGTGCTCGCGGGTGGCGCGCGCCAGCAGCTGCAGGTAGTCGAGCAGCGGGCCGGCGGCGTACACCCGGTCCACCTCCGCCTGTGCGGCGAGCAGCGTGGCCGGGTCCAGCACGGCCGGCAGGTCGCGCACGCTCTGGCTACGGCCCCCGGTTTCGAGCAGGATGCGCTCGGCCTGCGCGCCGGGGTACCCCAGCGTGACCGTCAGCAGGAAGCGGTCGAGCTGCGCCTCGGGCAGCGGCGAGGTGCCCACGAAGGCGCCCGGGTTCTGGGTGGCGATCACGAAAAAGGGGTCCGGCAGCGCCCGGGTCACGCCGCCCTCGCTGACCTGGCGCTCCTCCATCGCTTCGAGCAGCGCCGACTGCGTGCGCGGCGTCGCGCGGTTGATCTCGTCGGCCAGCAGCACCTGCGAGAACACCGGCCCCGGCTGGAACCGGAAGCTGCCGCTCGCCGCGTCCCAGATGCTTAC
Source organism: Deinococcus sp. Leaf326 (assembly GCF_001424185.1). Taxonomy (NCBI): domain Bacteria; kingdom Thermotogati; phylum Deinococcota; class Deinococci; order Deinococcales; family Deinococcaceae; genus Deinococcus; species Deinococcus sp. Leaf326. The sequence continues at coordinate 66,534 of NZ_LMOM01000012.1, forward strand.
GCCCAGCAGGTCGGCCGGCAGCAGGTCGCTGGTGAACTGCACGCGCCGGAACCCCAGCCCCAGCGTGCGCGCCAGCGCCTGTGCCAGTGTGGTCTTGCCGACCCCCGGCTGGTCCTCGATGAGCAGGTGCCCGCGCGCCAGCACGCACGCCATGCTCAGGCGCACCTGCGTAGACTTGCCCAGGATGACGCGGTCGAGTTGGGCCAGCGCCCGCCCCACGGCGGCGTGCAGGCTGGCCGGGTGCAGGTCGGCCGCAGTCGGGCCAGCGGGCGCCGGATCGGGCAGAAGGGGGACGGCGCGGCTCATCTGCGCACTCTAGGGGCACGTCCCTGACAGAACTGCCACATGCGCGGCAGGATGGAGAAACGCTCAGGAGCGCGGGCCGGCCCCCTCATCTCCGTGCGGGACGCGCCGCCGGGCCGCCCGTTTCAGGCAGGCCTGCCCGGCCAGCCACGCGCCCAGGCCGCTGCCCGCCAGGTCGAACCACCAGTCGGTGATGCCGGCTTCCCGGCCAGGCACGAAGGCCTGGTGAATCTCATCGGCGGCGCCCCACCATGCGGCGAGCATCCAGGCCAGGACGGGGAGACCGGTCGCGCGGCCCAGCGCGTAGCCCAGGGCGAGGTAGCTCAGGAAATGCGCGCCCCAGTCGAGGGGATGGTGCAGGGGCGGCCCCGGCGTGTCGGCCAAGCTGCTCAGGACCCAGATGGCCCCGGCGACCGCCAGCGCGGGGACCCACCAGCCGGGCGCGGCGCAGTGGGCCGGGGGCCGGGTCGGCAGGCGGCGGGAACTCAACCCCCGTCCGGGCCTTCGGCGTGGGGATGCTCGACGAGTTCGATCAAGGTGCCCTGGCCCCAGCGCGGGTGCAGGAAGGCGACCCGCGTGCCCGCCCGCCCGGCCGCTGCGGGTCCCAGAAAGGGCGCGCCCAGGGCGCTCAGGCGCGCGACCTCGGCGTCCAGGCTGGGCACGCGGTAGGCCGTGTGGTGCAGCCCTGGCCCCCGGCGTTCCAGGAAAGCCGCGACCGGGCTGTCCGGGCGGGTGGGGGCCAGGAGCTCGATCAGGGTCTCGCCCACCCGGAAGGCCCGCACGCGCACGCCTTGGTGCGCCACATCCTCGTCGTCGCCCTCGGCGCGCAGCCCCAGCGCGAGGTAGGGCGCCGAGCCGGTGTCGAGGTCGGGCGTGGCGATGCCCAGGTGGTCGAGAAGTTGGGGGCCGAGAAGCGCGGAGCCGGGCGAGGAGGCGGACATGTCGCCCGGCAGCCTAGAGCATCCCGGACGCCGTCTGGAGGCGGTGCAAGGTGGGTGTGCCACAATTGCAGGCGTGTCCCTGTTTGCCGTGCTCGCGGTCGTGATCGCCTATGTCATAGGAGCCGTGCCCGCCGCGGCGTGGGTGGCCCGCTCGCGCGGCGTGGACATCCGGCAGGTGGGCAGCGGCAACAGCGGGGCGACCAACGTGCTGCGCTCGCTCGGCAAGGGCCCGGCGCTGGCCGTGGCGGTCTTCGACATCCTCAAGGGCGTGCTGGCCGTCGTGATCGCCCGCGCGCTGCACCTCGACGAACCGGTGGCGGCGCTGTGCGGGGTGGCCGCCGTGGTGGGCCACAACTTTAGTCCCTTCCTGGGGTTCCGGGGGGGCAAGGGTGTGGCGACCAGTTTCGGCGTCATCGCGGTGCTTGACCCGTTGGCGGGCGCGGGCGTGGCCGTCATCGCCATCTTCTGCATGTGGCTCACGCGTTTTGTCAGTGCGGGCAGCATCATCGGGGCGCTCGCGGCGGTGGTCCTGAGCCTGTGTCTCGAGCGGCCGCTGTGGCTCTCGCTGGTCGTCGCCGTGCTGGCCGGGCTGCTCATCTGGCAGCACCGCGACAATGTGGGCCGCCTCACTGCCGGCACCGAGCGCCGTCTGGGTGACCAGCCGACCGAGAAGAAGGTCTTGAACTAACCGGCAGGCCGACCGAAAAGAGGTGGACGCCAGGAATCGGGTGTCCACCTCTTTTCACGGTCCTCTGCGGCTAGAGGTCGCGGCGGCTGAAGCGCCACATGGCCGCGCCGACGGCCAGCAGGGTCAGGGCGGCCGCCCACACGATCAGGCCGGTGGGGGTGGTCGCGCTGCCGATGAAGGGATTGGTGCCGCGCGCCGCCGCGCCGAGCTGGCGCAGGATGTCGGGTTGCAGGTGGTAGCTGGCGCCCAGCCACAGGGCGTTGGTGGGCATCAGGGCGTTGGCGAAGCGCCCCAGCGTGGCCAGGGTCGGGCTGTCGGCCACCGTGCCGATGCTGCCCAGGATGCCCCCCGTGAAGCCCACCCCATACAGCACGAACACCCCGATGCCGTTGGCGAGTGTGGTGAACAGCGTGCTGCCCAGCACCGTCAGGCCAGTGAGCAGCGTGACCGAGAGCAGGATCAGGCCCACGGCCGGCAGCGGCTCGGGGGGCAGGTAGCCGGTGATGGCGTAGATGCCCCCCAGGATGGCGGCGCTGAGCAGGGCGACGTAGCCCACGTTGACCACCGTGAAACCCAGCCAGCGCCCCAGCACCAGCCCGGCGCGGCCCACCGGACGGGCGAGGACGCTCTGCATCACGCCGTTTTCGATATCGCCGCTGACCGCCGAGACGGTCGCCAGCACCGACATCAGCGCGCCCAGAAAGAACACGAGGTACATCCCGAAGAGGGTGGCGTACATGACCCCGGCGTTGCTCAGTGAGTTCAGGCTGCGGCCGTCGAGCCCGGCGGCGGCCGCCCGGTCGTCGAGTTGCGCGTCCAGCCGGTACACCCCGTACAGGTAGAAGCCCACGAACAGCGCGCTGAGAATGAGCAGCACGCTCACCAGCCGCTTGCGGGTCGCTTCGCGCAGCGAGAGTTCGGCGATGAGCAGGGCGCTACGCACGGTGGGCCTCCTGGGGGCGCTGGGTCTCTGGCTGACGGGGCGCGTCCTCGATGAGTTCGAGGAACATGGTCTCCAGGTCGGGGCGTCGCGGCGTCAGGGCGTACAGCCGCGCGCCGCTGGCGTGGACAGCGTCGGCCACCGCCGGCACCCCGTCCTCCTTGTCCAGCCACAGCTCGATGCCCACGCGGCCGGGCAGGGCCGTGTCTATGTGCCGCACCTCGCCCAGCCGCGCCAGCCGCGCCTCCAGGCCGTCGGGTAGGCGGTCGAGACGCAGGTCCACCGGGACCACCCCGCCCATGAGTTCGCGCATGGTGCCGCCGCGCAGCACGCGCCCCTGCTTGACGAAGGCCACACGGTCGCACACCTGTTCGACTTCCGACAGCAGGTGCGAGTTCAGGAACACCGCGACCCCCTGCCCCCGCAGCGACTCGATGATCTCGCGCACCTCGACCCGCCCGATGGGGTCCAGGGCACTCGTCGGCTCGTCCAGAAAGACCAGTTTAGGCCGCGCCAGGATCGCCCCGGCCAGCCCCACGCGCTGGAGCATCCCCTTCGAGTAGCCGCTCAGAGTCTCGCGCCCGCGCCCGCCCAGGCCCACCGTCTCCAGCACCTGCGGAACGCGTGTGCGTCGCTCGGCTGCCGAGAGACCGGCGAGCCGTCCATGAAAGTTCAGAAATTCCTCGCCAGTCATCCAGGTCTGAAACCGGAACTGCTCGGGCAGGAACCCCAGGCGGGCCCGCACGTCCGGGTCGGCCGGGGAACCGCCCAGCACGCGCAACTCGCCGCCGCTGGGCAGGACCAGCCCCAGCAGCATCTTGACCGTGGTGCTCTTGCCCGCGCCGTTGGGGCCGAGAAAGCCGAAGACCTCGCCCTCGCCGACCGTCAGGTTCAGGCCGTCCACCACCGCCCGGCCCCGGTATACCTTGCGCAGTTCGCGCGTCTCGATGGCATTCACCCGGCCAGCATAGGCGGCGCGGGCACCCCTGCCGTGCACCGAAGGTTGCAGTCGCCGTCTCACCCGCCCCGGTACACAGAAACCGGAAGCCGCAGCCTCCGGTTTCAATGCCTGCCTGTGCTCAGCGCTTGAGGATGTCCTCGATCTTCTGGATGTCGCCTTCGCTCAGGCGTACGCCCGCCGCCTTGACGGTGTCCTCGATCTGCGAGACCTTGGTGGCCCCGGTGATGACGCTGCTCACGCCCTTCTGACGCAGGATCCAGGCCAGGGCGAGCTGCGCACGGGTAATGCCTAGCCCGTCGGCGATGGGCTTGAGGTCGCGCACCTTGGCGATGTTCTCGTCGGTCAGGAAGTTCTTGCCCCAGTTGTCCTTCTCGGTGAGGCGCGCGCCTTCGGGCTTGCCCTCGTCGTACTTGCCGGTCAGCAGGCCCATCGCCAGCGGGCTCCAGACGACCAGGCCCACGCCCGCGCTCTCGGTGTAGGGCAGAATTTCGCCCTCGACACGCTCGCGGCGGATCATCGAGTATTCGGGCTGCTCGGTCACCGGGGAGTGCAGCCCGTGCGCCTTGGCGAACTCAACCGCCTGGGCGATGCGGGCAGCGGGCCACATCGAGGTGCCCCAGTACAGCGCCTTGCCGTCGCGGATGATTTGGTCGAAGGCCATCACGATCTCTTCCATCGGCACGTCGGGGTCGTAGCGGTGCGCGAAGTAGATGTCGAGGTAGTCGGTGCCCAGGCGCTTAAGGCTGCCGTCGATGCTTTCGAGCACGTGCTTGCGCGACAGGCCGCGGTCGTTGACGTGGTCGCTCATCGGCCAGAAGACCTTGCTGGAGATGACCAGGGTGTGGCGGGGGAACTCGCGCAGCACAGTGCCCATGAGCTCTTCGGACTTGCCGCGCGCGTATACGTCGGCCTGGTCGAAGAAGTTGACGCCCAGGTCATATGCCCTGGTCACGATCTCGCGCACCATCTGGCCTTCGTTCACGTTGACGCCGTACGTTTCCCAGCCGCCCAGGGCGACTTCACTGACCTTCAGACCGCTTTTGCCGAGGTTCCTGTATTCCATGGCGGCTACTTTAACTCTTAAAGCGTGAGACGGCCGTCAGATTGGGCACTGATGAAGGCTGACCGGCGTCTGGGCACCCCCGGCCCCGGCTCTGCTATAGTTTGTCCCGCGAGAGCCATGCCGAGGCGTAGCGCAGGCCGGTAGCGCACTTGGTTTGGGACCAAGGGGTCGCAGGTTCGAATCCTGTCGCCTCGACCACAGTGGCTCTCCATCTATGCGGGATTGGTGTAGTGGTAGCACAGCAGCCTTCCAAGCTTCTGGCCTCGGTTCGAATCCGTGATCCCGCTCCAGAATCAAGGAGGCTCCCCAGGTGGGAGCTTTTTTGTCCGCACCCTTAGCTCAGCTGGATAGAGCAACCGCCTTCTAAGCGGTCGGTCGTAGGTTCGAGTCCTACAGGGTGCGCCACTAGCACGACAAATCCCCCGGTCTAGTACCGGGGGATCGTGTTTGTAGATGAAATGTGTAGCAATGCTTGGGGTTCAAGTGCCTGCCTATACACCACACCGAATAGAGAGAAGTTATCCACAGGAGCTTGTGGATAACTTCTCTCTATTGCTGAGATCGCTGCAGAAAAGGCCAATATCTACCCCAGAACAGAAGCGTACTTCTCAGCCCAATCCGAAGACTCGACGCAACGTACAAGTGGTCACCAATCGATACCCCTCATCATTTGCATGCAACAGATCGTCCGCAAAGTATGTCTTAGCCACATCTATTCCCTGGTCCCGAAGCGTATTAAAGAGGGAATAGCGATCAATAACACCAATACCTTTCCTAATAGCCTCATCCTTGTTGATTTGATCTATTGTCTTCGTCAAAGTGGACGATGTGAGGCCCGCAGTGCCAGCATATTGATTACTCATTAGCACAGCGTTTAAATTATGCTCGCTCAAATCTTCAAGGGCCTTTTTAATTTCATCTCGATATACGTCCGTATCCCGGCTCTGTATTGCGTCATTCATTCCCGCCTGTAGGATGACTAGATCAGGATTTACCCAATACACGTCTCTGGGAAAACGTGCAATCGTCTGCATTAAGTTTTGTCCCCCTATGCCAGCGTTAATGACCTTGAGTGTCACTCCAGGCAGTGAGGTAGAGAGGGTGTGATCTAAGCGATTGAGGAAATTGTATTGGGGTGCGGAAGCTCCCACACCTTCCATGCTGCTGCTGCCGATGCCGACGATAGTGAATGTCTTGCGTTCCTGCGCTTGTCCCAAAAATGTAGTCTTCGTTACTGGGCACGCCCTGCCGAGAGCGATTTCTTCAGGTGTATTGACATGAATTGCTGCCGCAGACGTGGCTTCGACAGAAGTCTGTTGACAACTGGTCAGTAAAAGGAGGAGACAGGGCAGTTTGGAACGCAGCATAGATTCCATTGTGGTGAGGAAAACCTCACTGTCCTCTGACTACAAGGCTACTGCCCTACTGAACGACCTCCGAAATATTCTTACAAAACTCTGACAAGAAATTCTGGCTTTTATGCGCACTCGTAGAAAAGTCTGACAAATCTTCGCGGGCAACATCTGACCTAAAAAATTAGCGTTCTAGACGTCACAAATAGTGAATATCGGTCAGTTATGACGACTGGAACTGCTAGGATGAGTAAGAATTCATGAAGGCTATTATCCCCCATCGGGTGGGTTTTCAGACCCTCCGTGTAATTTTGCTGTCTTGCACGGGATGGAGGAGACATTGGCGTATTAAGAGACATATGCTGATTCTGGTAGATATTTTTGTTAGCGCGCACACCGTAGATTGGCACTTGGCAATTATTTGTCAGGTCGATATCAAATAAATATCTCAATCTGCACAGCAGCCATGAAATGTTTATATAGAGATTTCTTGAAGTGGAGGAATTGTGATTAGATTGGCATGGATAGATTACTGGAGAATTGCAGCAACGTTTTATATAACCTTGTATCACACTGTGTTAATGTTTAAAAGTAACGGTAAAACAGTTTCGGATGTTTTAGAACTTGTATCAGGTAAAGGATATCTAGGCACATCGTTTTTTATGGTTTTAAGTGGTTTTATCATAACCTTGATTTACAAGAATAAGATAGGAAGTTTAAGAGAGAATCACCGGTTTTGGCGTTCAAGATTTGCCAGAGTTGCTCCCGGCTACATTCTACTCGTTTCAGCAGTAGTTCTGAAGAGCTATTTTATAGATAGGGACTGGAATCTTAGTTTGGGGGATATTCTAGATACTATTGGTAATATAACCCTCATAAACTCCTTTCTGCCCAACGCACAACTGTACTTACCCCAAGCCTGGACCCTTGGTGTCCTAATACTTTTCTATGCAATTTTCCCTTATATGTGTAATAAATTAGAAGTTTATCCAAAGAAAAAATTGATAAATATAGCTTTGATAACCTGGGTGGCCTATTTGATAATCCCTATATTATATCTGCTGATCACTAACGAAGGTCCAGTCGGACCATTTTATCAAGAGCCAGTTATATTTAATTACATTCACACTTTCCCTCTTCTGAGGGTTGTGGAACCCTGTCTTGGAATGCTAACAGCATTGTATCTAACAAAGTATCAAAAGTCAGAGTTTAAGTTCCATAGCTATATGTATTGGATTTCCTGTCTTGCTTTAGGTGGCTTCTTCTTTATCCCTAACGAAACTATATTTTTTCCAGTCTTGCACAATGGACTTCCTATTCCCCTGCTTCTGATAATACTTATCACTCGATATCGTGTTTCTCAGTACAGGATAGAGGCACTAGCCGGCCAGTCTGTAAAAACCTTGGCGGATGCGACGCTTGGCGTGTACCTGTCTCATATGTCACTTTTAGCTTTACTAAAGCATTTCAGTATAAATAATTTTCCTAATGACTTATCTGTTTTTTTAAGTGTCATTTTAGTAGTGGTAATGGGGCTTATGATGCAAAGTTGGGTTTTTCGGCCTCTGGGTGACCGGTTGGTAAAATGGATGAGTCGCAGAAGATTCGATTCCAATACGGCAGCCTCGATTGGCGACTGAGGTATTTCAGTCTGACCTGCTTCATTCGACGGTTTTCTACAACCTTTCTCTTGCCATGTCAGAGAAAGGTTGTTCTTAGCAAACGAAAAGCACCCTGCTCGGCATCTGCCAAGGCGGGGCGTTTCGTGCAGGCTTACTTCTTGACCTGATTCAGGGCGAGGGGCGACACGGCGTTCATGCTCCCCCAGTCCCCCACTGGGGGAGTTCGCCTGCCGGCCCTCCTTCTGGGCAAGCCTGCACCGCCGCGCCTGTGCCGGGCGGTATCTTGACGGCGTACGCTGCCCGGACCGGGCGACGAGAGCCCCGCCGTCAAGGAGCCGACCAGAGCCATGAGGACGCAAGTGCCCCGCCCCCACCTGAGTACCGATCTGGAGCTTGGTCTCCAGGAGGTGCTGGACCTGCTGCGGGAACGCCGCGTGCTGTTCTGGCACGCCGATGTCGGGGACCCCAGCGTCATGATGTATATCGACGACGCCCACCTGGGCAAGTGGAACGCCGGTGTGCTGTGGGCAGGGCTGTCACCCGAGGACGGCGCGCTGCTCGACGCTTCTCTGCGGCAGGTCGTGGAGAAGGGCGGCTGTTTCGATGTGGAATACCCCCTGACCTACGCGCCGGGCGAGCAGCGCTGGTGCCACTTCAGCGGGTTTTGCCCCCCGCCCGAGATGCAGATGGGCGGCGGCCCCACGCGCCTGATGGGACTGATGCGGGACGTGACGGCCCAGACCACGAGTTACGCGCGCTCGCTGGAACAGGCGGCCCTGCTGCGCGGCCTGTGCGAGCAGAGCATGGTGGGCATCGCCATCAAGGACCTCGACGGGCGCTTCATCCTGAACAACACTGCCCTGAACAGCTACACCGACCATCCCGCGGGCAGCGACGACCTGACCGGCCAAGACAGTGGGGCGCTGTTCTCGCCGGAGTTGATGGACCTCGTGGAGCGGCTCGACCGGGAAGCTCTGGAGACCGGACAGGTGGCGGTGGGCGAGATCGACCTCGAACTGGGAGGCCGCCCCATGAGCCTGCGGATGAGCAAACAGCCCTTCTGGCGCGGCGGCGAGGTGGTCGGCACGGTAAGTTTCACGACCGACGTGACAGAGCGGCGCGTGCTCGAGCGCCGGCTGCTGGAGCATTCGGCCGAACTGGAGGCTCGGGTGCGCGAGCGTACGGCCGAGCTGCAGGCCATCAACGACCGCCTGCACCACGCCGCCACGCACGACGTGCTCACCGGTCTGCCCAACCGCGCCCAGCTTCAGCAGTGGTTCGCCGAGAGACGCGCTGACTGGCCGCCGCGCGGGACCGTCCTGCCCGGCGAGGCCCAGGGGGGGCTGCCCCTGCTGACCCTGCTGATGGTCGATCTCGACCACTTCAAGCGCATCAACGACCGCTTCGGGCACGGCGGCGGCGACCTGCTGCTGCAACAGCTCGCCGCGCGGCTGCGGCGCGGGCTGCCCCCCGGCGCGGCGCTATGCCGCCTGAGCGGCGACGAGTTCGTGGTCCTGCTCGGCGGCGTGTCGCCCACGCAGGCGCGTCAGCTCGCTGAGGCGCTGCTCACCGAACTCCTGCGGCCCTTCACGCTGGGAGGGCGGGCCGTGCAGGTGGGGCTGAGCATCGGCGTGACCCATGCCTGGACGGCCGAGAGCGACCTGCGCGACCTGCTCGACGAGGCCGACATGGCGATGTACACCGGCAAGCGCAGCGGGCGCGGCGGCGTGCGCGTCTTCGAGCCCTGGATGCGGGCCCGTCAGTCGCTGCTTCAGGACCTCGAGGACGACCTGCCCGGCGCGGCCGAGCGCGGTGAGCTGTCGGTGGTGTTCCAGCCGGTCGTGTCGCTGGCCGTAGGGGGTCCGGACGGCGGCGAGGTGCCGGGGGTCGAGGCCCTGGTCCGCTGGCAGCACCCCCGGCACGGCCTGATCCAGCCCGACGAGTTCATCTCGATGGCCGAGGCCCAGGGCTGCGTCACGGCCATTGACCTGTGGGTGCTGCGCGAGGCGGCGCGGCAGGTCTGGCCTCTGATCCGGTCGGGGCAGGTCCGGACCCTGGCGGTGAATTTCTCGGCGCAGCATTTCGCGGGGGCCGGATTTCCGGGGCAACTGCGCGCCACGCTGGAGGAAACAGGGTTGCCCCCGAGTGCCCTGGTCGTCGAGATCACCGAGAGCCTGTTCATGGATGACCACCGCCGCGCCAACGTCTTGCTGCGCGACCTGCTGCGCGACGGCGTGGGGGTCGCCGCCGACGACTTCGGCCGGGGCTACTCCTCGCTCGCCAAGTTGCAGCACCTCCCGCTCTCGATGCTCAAGGTGGACCGCGCCTTCGTGGCGACCTCGGCGCAGTTTCCGGGCATCGTCCGGTCCATCGTCGAGATGGCGCGCAGCCTCAACCTGGCCGTCGTGGCCGAGGGCATCGAGACGGGGGCGCAGCTTGACGCCCTGCGCGACCTGGGCTGCGGCTACGGCCAGGGCTACCACCTCGCCCGGCCGATGGACGCGCCCGCGCTGAGTGCCTGGCTCGCCGCGCGCCCCGCGCCTCTGGCCCTGACAGATCCTGCCTGAACAGACCCGGCCGGCGAACGCGGCCGGCTTTTCCGCTTCCCTGCGAGGGCTGGAGTCAGCCCAGACGGTGCCACAGGACCAGGCCCCACAGCAGCAGCAGCAAGACGAGCGCGATGCGCAGCGCCACGCTGAACCACCCGAAGGCGTGTCGGCGTCGTTTCGCCCGGCCGGTGACCGGAGCCCTGGCAGCCGCCGACCGGGGAACAGGAGGTCTGGAGGCCGCGTGTCCAGGCGCAGGGCGCCGGCGGGTCCGGCTCAAGGCGCCCGGCCGGCCGGAGCCGCCGTGGCCGAGGGACCACGTGGTACGAAGACCACGGCGTTGGGCACGTTCTGGCCCCAGACCGTATTGAGGTAGCCGCCCAGATTGCCGTAGCCGCCGGTGACATAGGCCGCCGCACTGCTGCCGCTGTCCATGCGCACCGCGTCGCGCACGCCCGAGGCCGCCAGCGCCGCCGCGAAGGCCTCGGGCGTGCCGTGCTCGAAGTAGGCGATGGTGGGCTGCCCGCCCAAGGTTCCCAGCGCCACCTGCCGGGTCGCGCGCCAGATGCCGGCAGAGGTGTTGAACTGCTCCTTGGCCGGGTTCAGCGCCACCTGACCGCCCTGCACGAGCAGCGGGCCGGCACTCAGCGCGTCCTGCGCGCTGTCCCAGGGGGCGTCCTCGGCGCGCCAGGCCAGCGCGGCGTTCAGGGTGGCCCCGGCGGCGCGCGGCAGCTGCGGGTAGCGCGCCGGGTCGAAGGTCAGGGCCAGCGTGCCGGTCGGCGGCGTGACCCGGCCGCTCAGCGCCGAGGTGACCGCACCCGCACCGGGGACGACATACAGGGTGGTCAGGCTGTCGGCCCCGACCACCGTGTGCCCGTCGCCCACGAAAGCCGTCAGCAGCTCGGGGCGCGGCCGGGAGCCGACCGTATTTACGGTGACGCTGCCGAAGGGGCCGCTCAGGACATAGCGTGGCCGGGGATACCCGACCAGGGTGGTGCCCGCTGCGGTGAATCCCACCGTGGCACGCTTTTCCAGGCTGGGGGCAGTCATCAGCCCGCCCGACACCACCAGATCGACCGGCAGGGCAGTCGCGGGGTCGAAGTAGCCGCCGTTGACTCCGGCGATTCCGCGCACGCTGCCCACCAGCGCCGAGAGGCCCAGGGCGCGGCCGGACGGCGCACTCACCACGCGCGGCTGGTACAGCGCCGGGTCGAAGCTCAGGAGGTGCAGGTAGCCGCGGTTACGGTAGGTCACGCCCGGCGGCAGGCCCTCGGGGTCGATGGGCGGGGGCACGCGGGTGTCGAGCTGCGTCGCCGTGTCGATCACCACGCGCGCCGGGTTGTCGAGCGTGAAGACCTCGCTGCTGCCCCCACCCGTGTTCAGGCGCACGGCCACGCCGCCGCTGCCGGGGGTCACGAGCAGCGTGTCACCCGACCCCAGCGTCTGGTTGACGGCCGTGGCCGTGACCCCCGCGAAGTTCAGGCTCAGGCCGGCGCGGTCGCGTGTGACCGTGTACGCAGCGGCCGAGCTGAGTTCCAGCACGACCCGCTGCACCTCCACGTTACGGTGCAGCTCGCGGCCTATGCGCACGGTGGACAGGGCCACCGGGAGCGCGCCCTGGGCCGGCGGCAGGGGAGTAGAGACTGGCGGCGTGGCGGCAGTCTGCGCCGGAGTGACCGGTACGGCCGCCGCCGGAGGAGTGGGCGCGGGGCTGGTCGCCGCCGGTCTGACCGGGGTAGGTGCAGGGACCGCAGGTGCCGGGGCGGTCGCTAGGTCGGGCGAGGGCGGCAGGGTTGCGGCCGGAACCAAGGCCGGGGCGGCGAAGTCCAGTACGTCGGGAGCCTCGCCCAGCACGCGCACGCCCAGGGCCCGCAGGGCGGCCAGAGGCACGTACAGGCTGCCGTTCACAGTCTGCGGGGCACTCAGGCCCGCGGGCACCCGCAGACCGACCGCGCGCCAGCCGCCGGCCTGGCCGTTGCCGCCCGGTGCGTACCGCAGCTCGCGGGCGCCGTACAACAGGCGCAGGTCGCGCGGATCGTTGCGGACGCTCACGCCCAGGCGCGGCAGGGTCCACACCGCCAGCGCCTCACCGCCCGCGAGCTGACGTGAGTCCACCACCGGCGCCTGCGCCACGCCGCCGATGGCGACCGTGCGGGCCTGCGCCGAGCCCAGCAGTCCCAGCACCAGCGCCGCGAGCGCCGCACTTCCTTTTCTCTTGCCGCCTGCCTTCACGCGGGCGAGTGTATCCGCACGGGCGGCGGCGGCGGGTGAGTCGGGGGGCGGCCAGGAAGCACAGAGGCGGGCGCGTCAGAGGTTTGTGCGACGGAGGACCGTACAGTTGGGGAGCCATGATTGAGCCTTCGCTTGACCTTTACGGCGACGCGTTCGCCCGGGTGGACCAGCACCTTGAAGAACTGCTGGCCGCCACCGGAGTCCGCTATTGCCTGCTTGTCGACCGCAAGGGCTTCGTGCTTTCGCACAAAGAAGCCCTGTGGGCGCCCCGCCCGCCCGCGCTCGATAGCGTCGCTACGCTGGTCGCCAGTAATGCCGCCGCGACCGCCGCGCTGGCGAACATGCTGGGCGAACGCACTTTCTCCGAACAGACCCACCAGGGCGAGAACGGCACGCTGTACGTGGAATCGGTCGGGGATCAGGCGCTGCTGACCCTGATCTTCGACAGCAGCGTGGCCCTGGGCAAGGTCAAGGTGTACACCCGCAAGACCATTCCCAAGCTCGGGGAGATTCTCGACGAACTGGCCGACGCGCCCCAGCCGGAACTGGGCGACGACTTTTCCAAGGGGGCCAGCGCGCTGCTCGATGACCTCCTGGGTTAAGCGCTCCCTTGTTGTCCGCCCAGTCCGCTGCCCGCGTCTCCTTTGCCTTTTCGCGCGTTCCCACGCGCCTCACCGGAGGTGAGCCCCCCCTTGAGCACCATCAACTTCGCTGCCCGCGAGATCAACTGCAAGATCGTCTACTACGGCCCCGGCATGTGCGGCAAGACCACCAACCTCAAGTACGTGTTCGGCCGCGTGCCCGGCCACCAGCGCGGCGAGATGGTTTCACTGGCGACCGAGGACGAGCGCACACTGTTCTTCGACTTTCTGCCGCTCGACCTCGGCAGCGTGCAGGGCTTCAAGACCCGCTTTCACCTCTACACCGTGCCGGGACAGGTCTTCTACAACGCCAGCCGCAAGCTGATCCTGCGCGGCGTGGACGGCATCGTGTTCGTGGCCGACAGCTCGCCCAATCGCCTGCGCGCCAACGCCGAGAGCATGCGTAACCTGCGCGAGAACCTGCAGGAGCACGGCATTGACATCCGCGACGTGCCCATCGTGCTGCAGGTCAACAAGCGCGACGTGCCCGGCGCCCTGCCGGTGGACATGATCCGTGCGGTTATCGACCCCAAGCGTGAGCTGCCCATGTACGAGTCCTCGGCCAGCCAGGGGGTCGGCGTCTTCGAGACCCTCAAGGGCGTGAGCCGTCTCGTGCTCGACCGCCTGGCGCAGCCCAAATAAGGCGGGGTTCCCTCCCGGCCCGGCGATTGTGAGTGCCCCTCGGCGCCCACCCCCGCCGGGCCGCTATGCTGCGTGGCTGTGAGAAGCGTCGGGGCAGGCGGGGCGTGGTGAGCGCCACGGGACGGATCAAAACGTATCTGGAGCTGGTGAAGTTCGAGCACACCGTGTTCGCGCTGCCCTTTGCCTATGCCGGGATGCTGCTGGCGAGCATGAGCGTGCTCGGCACCGGCTGGCCCGGCTGGCACACCCTGATCTGGGTGACGGTGGCGATGGCGGCGGCCCGCACGGCGGCGATGGGGGCCAACCGGGTCATCGACCGCTTCATCGACGCGCGCAACCCGCGTACTGCCGGCCGCGAGGTGCCCAGCGGCAAGGTCTCGCCCGCGCAGGCCTGGGCGCTGGTGGCGGGCAGCGTGCTCGTGCTGGCGTTCGCGGCGGCGCAGCTCAATCCGCTGTGTCTCGTGCTGCTCCCGCTGGCCCTGATCTTCCTGATCGGCTACCCGTACACCAAGCGGTACACCTGGCTGTGCCACGTCTGGCTGGGCATCACCGACGGGGCGGCGGCGGCGGGTGGCTGGATCGCCGTGACCGGGCACTTCGACCCGCCGGCCTGGGCGCTGTGGGCCGTGGTCATCTTCTGGATGGTTGGGCTGGACGTGATCTACGCGACGATGGACTACCGCTTCGACCTCGCCAACGGCGTCAAGAGCATTCCGGCGCGTTTCGGCATTCCGCGCGCCCTGAAGATCGCCGCGACGAGCCACGCCCTGACCTTCGCCCTGCTGCTGCTTGTTGGGGTCCTGAGCGGCGCGAGCTTCTGGTACTACCTCGCCGCCCTGGCGATGGGCGCCATCCTGCTCTACGAACACCGCATCGTGAATCCGGACGACCTGACGCGCGCCAACGTGGCCTTCTTCGACGCCAACATGTGGCTGGCGCTGACCATGCTGGCCGGCGTGGTCGCCGACGTAGCGTGGCGCACGTTCACCTGATGGCCCTGCTCTGATGGATGGAGGTGCGGCGTGGGCGGCCCCGGCTCCGGCAGAGGCTGCCCGCGCCTTTGTGGACGGCGACGAACGGCTGGCCCTCACGCTGCTGTCGCGGGCACGCGACGCCCAGCCGCCGGGGTCGCGGGCCTGGGCGCAGCTCGAACGGCTGTGCGGACTGGTGCTCATCCACGTTCTGCGCGAGGTCGAGGGCACCTTCGCTCTGGAACGCGCCGACGCCTGTTTCGACCGCCTGGGCGGCGCACGGCCCGACCTCGACTGGCTGGAGGCGGCGGCAGAAGACGGCAGCTGAGGCAGGGAGGTCTGGAGCCGGCCGCCCTGTCCGGCCGGGAGCCGGGACGCCGCGCCGCCCGGACGACAGGCAGGAACCCCTTTGACCAGATGCTCTAGAATCCGGGCCATGTCCCGCGCCCGCCGCCCCCGGAACTCCCCTTGACGCAGGAGCGCTCCGCCGAACCGCGTGCCCTGGAAAACTCCGAGGCCGAATTCATGGCCCGTTACGGCGAATACGCGGCGAGCGGCCTGCTGTATCCCCAGCCCGAGGGCAGTCCGCTACTGGAGTTCGCGTCGGCCGGCCGGGTGCTGTATCTCTTCGACCGCTGCGGCCCCTACGCCGCGCCCCCCGGTCCGGCGCGGGTCGTCGTGAACGGCCTGCTGGACCTGCCCGAGACCGAAGTGCTTGGAGGAGACACCCCGCCCACGCGCGAGACGCTCAATCTGGTGGGTATCTCGGCGGCCGAGGGCTGCGGCCAGATCGAGCAGGTGCTGGGCCGCAGTTGGGTGGTGCGTGCCCGGCTGCCGCTGGTGCTCTCGGCCTACTCGCCGTTGCCCCCGGCCCAGGTCGGCGACTGGGTGCGGTTCCGCACGTTGCCGCCCCTGCACGGCTTCATCCTGACGGGCTGAGAGGCCCGCACTCAGGTCTGCGGCACCTCGGCCTCGACCAGCGTGCCCTGACCAGGGACCGAGTGCACCCGGTAGCGCCCGCCGCGCGCCTCGATCCGCTCGCGCATCTGGATGAGGCCCAGGCCGCCCGCGCTGCTGACCCGGCCCGTCACGCTGCCCAGGTCGAAGCCCACGCCGTCGTCCTGCACCCGCAGCCGCACGCGCGGGCCGCCCAGCAGGCTCACGCTGACCTCGCGGGCACGGGCGTGCTTGGCGACGTTATTCAGGCTTTCCTGCACCAGCCGGAAGACCATCGCCTCGTCACCGGGCGCGAGGTGCAGTTCACCGCTGTCTTCCAGACCGCCGAAATCCAGCGTGGCGCGCAGGTTGTTCTGTTCGCCAAAGTCCAGGACGTAGCGCCGTACCGTCTCCAGCAGGCCATAGCGTTCCAGGTCAATGGGACGCAGCGCGAAGATTGACCGGCGCACTTCGCGGATCTGCTCGCGCAGCAGGGACCCGGCTGCCCGCACCTCGTTCTCGGCGCGTTCGGGGTCGGTGCGCAGCTGACGCGACACCACGTCGAGCTTGAGGGCCGCGAAGGCCAGCGACTGCGCCACCCCGTCGTGGATCTCACGGGCGATCCGGGCGCGCTCGTCGCTGATGGCGAGCTCCTCGGAGTACAGGTAGGCGCGGGCGTTGCGCACCGCCAGCGTGGCCTGCCCGGCCATCAAGGCGAGCAGCGGCACGCGTGTCTCGGCAAAGGCGCCCTCCCGGCCGTCGCCCAGTACGAGGACGCCCAGCAGCCCATCCTCGTTGAGCATGGGGAGACCCAGAGCGCTGCGCGCTCCCGGAAAGACGCCCAGGGCCTCGGCCTCCTGCGCGATGAGGGGTTTGCCGGCCTCCACGACCCGCAGCGCGAAGGCGGGGGCCGGGCTGCCGCCGACCGCCTCGCCGCGCTCGTCCTCGGCGTATTCCAGCCGTAGCACGCCGTCCTGGTCGGTGAGGTAGGCCGCGCGCGCGGCGACGTTCAGTCGGGCGGCCATGTTGCGCGTGATGCGCGAGAGCAGCCGGCGCATGTTGCGCTCGGCGCGGATGCTCTGGTCCACCGAGTGCAGGGTCATCAGGTCCAGGGTGCGCTGCCGGGCGGCCTCGACCCCGTTGGCGACCTCGGCGGCCAGGGCCTGCGCCAGCGCCTCGGTGTCGGTGCCGGGCGGGGCCTCGAAATGCAGCGCCAGCGCCCCCCCGCCCGGAATCGGCACCTTCAGGGGGTGCAGGTCGGCGCTGGGGGCGGCCAGCAGGGTATCGCCGCGCGCCGTGCCGCTCAGGCCGCCGGGCACCGTCAGGGTGGCGTGGGTGGCGCCGGTCACGCGCACCGCGCCGCGCGCCGCGACCTCCAGCACCGCACCCTGGTCGGGGGCCTCGGCGAGGTCGCGCATAAGTTCCTGCACCGCCCGCAGCCGCCCGTGCGAGGCGCTCAGCTCGCCGTACAGGGCGCGCAGTTCACGCTCGGCCCGCTCGCGCGCGCGGGTGCCCTCGGCGATCCACTCGACGCTGAAGAAGGTCACGGCCGGTCCCACCAGGCCGTAGAACAGCAGGTGCGCCCACAGCTCGGCCGAGGGGCTGCGCAGCTGCGCGATGAGCAGCTCGACCACCACCACCACGAGCAGGATGAGCGGCGGCAGCGTGTTGCGCACCACCCGCACCCGGTCCGAGAGCTGCGCCGGGGCAGGCAGGGCCTGCGCGGTGGCTGGCCCCTGCGATAGGCCCGGCGCCTGCGCGGCAGGGGAGGACGGGGACGGAGCGGGCCGGTCGGTCATGTCCGCAGCATAGGCAAAGGAGGCGGCCCTTTTCCGTGGCCTTCGCCGGGCGGGCAGCGGGACGTAGCTCAGCAGTCGCCCCAGCAGGGGACGGAGGGGGCGCTGTGCCGGGCGGTCAGCCCGGTTCAGTGGTTGGCTGGGCCGTCCTCTTCCTGTACCGGATCCAGCTCGGAACCAAAGTCAGGGCCAGAGACGGGGGTCACGCCCACACTGCCCACCTTCCACTGCACCTGCCGCAGCAGTCCCCGGAACAGCCGGCTCTCGCCGCTGCTCATCTGCGCGCGGTCCAGCAGGCTTCGCCACAGCCGCAGCGTGTGGCGGGCGCGCACCGCGTCGGTGTACCCGATGAGGTGCATGACCTCGCGCAGGTGACCGTAGGTCGCCTCCATCTCCTCGCGGGTGGCCGTCTTGCGGGTGTGCTCGGGCACCTCGTCCACGCCCTGAAGGAACTCGTAGCACACCAGCAGCACGGCCTGCGCGAGGTTCAGGCTGGCGTAGTCGCCGGTCGGGATGCGCACGGTCACCTGGCACTGTTCCAGGTCGCTGTTGATCAAGCCGGTTTCCTCGGGACCGAACACGAGCGCCGGGGCCGCCGCGCCGCGCACCAACGGCCGTAGCTGCCCCGGGTGACGGGGCGCGGGCAGGTCCGCGCGGATGCGGGCCGAGGTGCCTACGCTCAGGTCGCGGTCGGCCAGGGCCTCGCGCAGGGTGGCGTACACCCGCGCGCCGCGCAGGAGGTCGGCCGCGTGGACGGCCATCGCCACCGCCTGCGGGTCGAGGTAGTCGCAGCGCGGGGCCACGATCCGCAGGTCGGAGGCCCCCATGTTCAGCATCGCGCGGGCCGCCGCTCCCACGTTGCCGGGCGTTTTCGGAGAGACGAGGACCACCGCGAGATTCACGCGCGCCAGCTTATCAGTCCCGCCCGTGCCGAGACGCACTTCAGGGCGCGGCGTAGATCGGGTTCTCTATCTCCACGCCGAGTCCCAGCGCGAGGTCGGCGGCGAGTTCCGCCGGGGTGTCGCCCCAGCCCTCCACACTCACGTCCCCGAAACCGCGCGCGCTGGCCAGCGCGCACACGCCCAGCAGCAGCGCGGCGCGCAGACCGCCGCCGCGCAGCTCCGGTCGCACGCCCGGCGCGTCTATGCGCGCGTAGCCCTCCTCCGGCGCGGCGCGGCAGATGCCGGCCGCCCGCCCCGAGGCGTCCAGCGCGATCAGGCTCAGGGCCGGGTCGTAGCCGCCTGCGCCGTCCTCGGCGGCCGCCGGGGTCACGGCGTGGTGGCCCAGACGGTCCTCGTAGGTCGCCAGGGCGTCCAGACGGGTGGCGAGCCCCGGCACCTCGCTCAGCGGCCGCAGCGTAAAGCCCGGCGGCACCTGGGGCGCGGCCTGCGGGGTCGGCCCGGCGAGCAGGCGGTAGGCGGCGGCCTCGCGGTAGCCCGCTGCCCGCAGCGCCGCCGCCGAGAAGAGGTGGCCGTCCGCGAAGGCGTAGACCCGGCCCCCCGCCGCGTGGGCGGTACGGGCCAGGGCCGTGGCCACGGCGTCCTCGTGGTCGCGGCCCTCTGGGTGGGCCAGGGCGCCGCCCAGCAACTCGGCGCCGTTGGCCGGGCTGGGGCGCAGGCCGACTGCGCCCAGGACCTCGCCGCCTGGGGCCTGTGCGGTCCAGGCGGCGCTCAGGGTGTCGGCCATCCAGGCGACGTCCTCTTCGGGCGCGCCGTACAGTGCGGCGAGCAGGGGGGGCAGGTCGGCCGGGGCGGCGGGCTGGACAGTCACGTCGGGGGTCATGGTCTGGAGGCTACCCCGTGCGGTCGGCGCAGGGGCGTGGGCGTGTGGCCTGCGGTTCAAGGTCGCCTGAAGGACTGCCCGCGCCGCGCCGGCCTACCCTGGACCATGCCTCCTGCCCGTACTGCCCTGCTGCTGCACGCCTATCCGCTCTCGGCCGCGATGTGGGACGAGCCGCGCCGCGCCCTCGAAGCTGCCGGCTGGACGGTCCTGGCCCCCAACCTCCCCGGTTTCGGCGGTCAGCCCGGCGCGGTGACCTCTCTGCGCGGCGCGGCGGCCGACTTCCTCGCCTTACTGCCCCCGGAACCACTGGCTCTGGTGGGCCTGAGCATGGGGGGATACCTGGGTCTGGAACTGCTGGCGCAGGCTCCGGAGCGGTTTTTTGCCGCCGTGCTGGCCGACACGACCGCCCGCGCCGACCCGCCTGAGAAAGTGGAGGCCCGCCACGAGCAGGCGGGGCGGGCCCTGGCAGAGGGCACCGGCTTTCTGGTGGACGCGGCGCGCGAGGAGCATCGGCCCTCGACATTTGGGCGCATCCGCCCGATGGTCGAGGCGGCGACGCCTGCCGGAGTCGCGGGGGCGCTGCGGGCGATGGCCGCACGGCCCGATCACCGGGACACCCTGCGCGGCCTGAAGATGCCCGTGCTAACGCTCGTCGGGGCTGAGGACACCTTGACGCCGCCGGAGCGCGCCCAGGAGATGGCCGAGCTGGCGGGTGGGCGCCGCGAGGTGCTGCCCGGCGCCGCCCACCTCTCGAACCTTGACGCGCCGAAGACCTTCACGGCGGCGCTGCTGCCCTTTCTGGAGGAGGCCCTCAGCGCAGCGAGCGGTACAGCTCCAGATAGTGCCGTGCCGGGCCGTCCCAGCTGAAGTCCAGCCGCATGGCCCGCTCGGCGCGTCCCGCCCAGTCGCCGGGCTGCCGGTGCGCGACTAGGGCCTCGGCGCACGCACGGCTCAGGGCCTCCGGTGAGGCGTCGGCAAAGCGGAAGCCCACGTCGTGCGGCACGGTGTCCACCAGCCCGCCCGTCTCGCGCACGACCGGCAGGGTGCCGTAGCGCATGGCAATCATCTGCGACAGGCCGCACGGCTCGAACCGGCTGGGCATGGCAAAGGCGTCGGCCCCGGCATAGATGCGGTGGGCCAGCGCCTCGTTCATACCCTGCGCGAAGGCCACGCGCGGGTGCTGCGCCCAGCCGGTCAGTGCGGCCTCCAGCAGCGGGTCGCCCCCGCCCAGCACGACCACGTTCCAGTCGGGTGTCAGGGCGGGCAGCGCCTCGATCAGGAGATCCATGCCCTTTTGCCCTGCCAGCCGACTGACCGCCGCCAGAACCGGTGCGTCGTCCAGCCCGAATTCGGCGCGCAGGGCCGCCGTCGCCGCTGCCTTGCCCGCAAGGTCGCCGTAGGGCGTGATGTCGGGGTCGGTGCGCGGGTCCCAGCGCTCCTGGTCCAGCCCGTTCAGGATGCCGCTCAGTCGGCCCTGCCGCGCGAGTCCTTCCAGCAACTTCTCCAGGCCCTCGCCGTACTCCGGCGTGGTGATCTCCTGGGCGTAGGTCGGGCTGACGGTCGTCACGCGGTCGGCGAAGGTCAGGCCGGCTTTCATCAGGTTGATGTCGCCGCCCATCTCCACGCCGTCCGGCCCCAGCGCCCAGGCGGGCAGCGCGGTCCAGCGGCTGCCCTCGGCAAAATTCCACTTGCCCTGATACTGCAGGTTGTGCACGCTGAAGACCGTGGGTAGCCCCGCGAGTTGCGCGTGCGCCACCACCAGGCCCGCCTGCCAGTCGTGGCCATGCACGACGTCCGGCACGGCCCCCAAGCGGCGCAGGACCGGCAGCACGGCCTGCCCGAAGGCGCAGTAGCGCCACACGTCGTCGTCGTGGTACAGCCCCGGCCGCGAGAACGGCGACAGGCCGATGAAGAGGTAGCGCACGCCGCCGCGCCTCACCTCACCGGCCCAGGCATGGGGCGCGGCGCCCAGATTCAGCGTATCGCCCAGCTCCGGCAGGTCGCCGGCCCACAGATGCTCGGGCGTCTCACCGCCCAGGCTGGCGTACCAGGGCGAGACCACCGTCACCTCGGCGCCCTGAGCCGCCTGCACGGCCGGTAGTGCCCCCAGCACGTCGCCCAGGCCACCGGAACGGGAGAAGGGAAAGACCTCGGACGCTATATGCGCGACATGCATAGAAAGACTGTACTCGCCGCTGCCCCCTCTCTCCCCAAGTGTTTGACAAGGCGGGGGTCCATTGCTACACTTCCCCTCGCCTTGTGCAACGCACCGGGCGGATGCGCAGCCTCCGTCGTACGGGCTCTTAGCTCAACGGTCAGAGCAGTCGGCTCATAACCGATTGGTTGCCGGTTCAAATCCGGCAGGGCCCACCAGCGCAACACCAGATCGGGCGGTTAGCTCAGTGGTAGAGCATTCGCTTCACACGCGAGAGGTCGTAGGTTCAAGTCCTATACCGCCCACCAAAAAGAAAAACCCCGCCGAAGCGGGGTTTTTCTTTTCAGGATTCAGCTTGTGTTCTGACCGTCTAGTTTCTATCGTTCGATATATCCAGACCTTTATGCGTAGTGCTCCGGAGCTACTCCGATTTGTCACTTTTCGCTATGGATCTAGAAAAAGCGTGATCTCTGTACATTATTCAGTAGAACACCTGTCTCTTTAAAGCCAATCATTCCGGCCACTCTTACATCACTGATATCGTACTTTGACCAAACCGGAGCAGTCAAGAGTTCGTGCTGCGGCGCTATGTCAGATAGGAGTGCTGTCCTGACCGGGGAGAGAGTGGGAGAGCCACGGGTTCCGGATATGAAATTGGCAGCCAAGCTTTTTTCTGGTCTGATCAGAGAATAAACTGCGGCTCGCACAGGACCTCCTGAGCACAACGTCCAGATTGCTCAATCATTTATACCGATCAGCTATAGTGGCCTCTTCTTAGTTTCAGAGTAATCTAGAGAGAATTACTGACTCGACGCAAAGATATCGTTGATATTTTTTTTATTTAGTAGCTCTTTTTTATCACCGTCGAAAAAATAGACATTTTCAGGAAAGAGGTCGCACAATCTCTCTGCTAGGTAAATGGAATTATTCACAGTCAAGGTATCTGATGAGTTGACCAGTTCTAAGACGGCCGCAGTCGCCTGTGGTAAATCCTGAAAGTAGACCACGTATTCGGCCCGCCCGTGTTTGAAACTGGCTACGGCGATAGAAACGTACTCATCCTCGTAACTCAGATTGAGTTCGAGAATGCAGTTGGTGTTTCTTTTTCGTGCGGATAGTTCGGCGTCTAGGAAAAAGTCAGCATCGTAAGCCTCTATATTTTTCAGTTGCCACCCTGAGTTCACAAGCTGCGCAGTGACATTCGACCTGTGCTCCTGCTGCATTTTAGACATCTGAGATTTTTGCATACTCTTAAGCACCGCCTAGATTGAGGCCGGAAATATCTTCGAGCGCTTTCAGCGCATTCCTGACTTTTGAACGGATGGCCCTTGCCGCCGCCGGATCAAGTTCGCCACTCTGGGACTCAATTTGCCGAATGGCCTGATCGGGTGTCCAGGTTTCTACTCGTATGCCCGCTTCCAGCATCCGCTGAATGCCCGCTTTGGAGAGCGCTTTGCCACCGGCAATGTTGGGCGTATAAAGTCCTAAAACCTGCACGCTGAGGTCGATTTTATGGGTCTTGGCAAAGTCGATCAAGGTGGAGGCACAGTTATGGAGTTTCTGGGCCAGGATGGTGTCACATCCCGGATCACCACAAGGGCTGCTGGAAAGTTGAACGACGACTTTCGCCCCCTGGCCGCGCTGGGGAAGGTTCGTCAGGATCTTTTGGGCGTTGAGGACAAAGTTTTCTTCCGCGTGCTTGGGCAGCTCACCTTTTTTGCCCGGTGTATTTGTGGATGATTCTATTTTGATGCCGTTGATGGACGCCTTGAGGGCCACGCCTCTTCTTCGGGTCATCAGTTCGATGTCGTCAAGATCGAACATTATTTCTGCCTGTGTGATTCCTACATTCTCGAAGGGAGAGGCTTTCGCCAAGACCGAAAAGTTCAGACCTTTCCGCTGGGTTTTGAGTGCCTTGAGACCGCCTGACTGGAATTTCGCATAGGTGCTTCGAAGGACGGCAGAAACCTCGCCAGTCGTCTTGAAACTTTTCGGCAGCCGACTCGCCAGATAGGCGCGAACATCCGCCTTGACCTTCGCACTGTTCGGAGTGTCACGGTCGTCGCCCAGCTTCCCGTCCGCTTTGCCTTTCCCCAACGCCTTCTCGATGATGCCCTTCACCTTCGCCACAATCTTGTCCACGACGCGGTCGAGGCGGCCACGGACCTTGTTGATGACGTTCCTGATCTTGCCGCCCAGGTTGCCCAGGCCCACCAGTTTGCCCAGCCATGCCAGCGCCACCGGAATCGCGCCGCCCAGCGCCCGGTCGATGAGGCCCACCGCCCCCGAGATGTTCCCGGCCGCAATAGCGGCGACGCTGCCCAGGGCGTTCGTCACGACCTGCCCAATCTGGGCCGCCTGCTGCACGATGGTCTGCACCGTCTGGAAGGCCCCGATGACCGCGTTGATGAAGCCCCCGCCCGGCACCAGCATGGTCACGAGTTTCTGGATGCCCGTCAGCACGAGACTTTTGGTCACCTCGCTCTTGACCCCGTCCTGCACGGCCTTGCCCACGCTGCCCTGCTCGCCCTTCATCTCGCTGGCGTGCTGAAGGCCCCCCTTCATGACCTGGAGGGCCTGCACGGTGCTCTCGGCCTTGCCCACCTTGTCGGCGCCGCCCGGCCCCAGCGCGCGCACCAGCTTGCCGCGCATGGTCTGGTAGGTCAGGCCCATGACGCTCAGGGCGGTCATGAACACGCCCTCCAGGCTGAAGCTGGCCGGAAAGGCAATGCCTGAGGCGCCGGTCAGCCACTGCCCGATGCCGTTTTGCAGGTGCTTGGGCGCGTTGCTGCCGAAGGCCTTGAACCCGCCGCCGACCGCCGAGATGAGGTTGCGCGCGAACTTGACCGGGTCCTTGAGCACCTGGACGATCACGTCGCCCGCGCCCTTGAGCTTCGCCATGATCTGCTTGCCCAGCGGTCCCAGACCGGCGGTCAGGGCCGTCAGGCCGATCTCGGCGATCTTGCGCGCGCTGCCCACGATCAGGTTCTTCACGCCGCTGATGCGCCGGGTCACGGCCGACGTGGCGGCCCCCAGATCAGCCTTGCCGATGGCACTGGCGATTTCACCCAGCGCGCCCGCGAGGTCCAGCTTGCCCAGTTCGCCCTTGAACCACTCCCAGGCCTTACCGATCACGTTGGTCTCGCGCAGCGCCCGCAGGATGTCCTTGAGGGGACCGGGCACCCAGTTGGTCAGGGCCGTCAGGATGCTCTCGGCGCTGCCGCCGACCGCGTTCCCCGTGACCAGATCGCGCCCGAAGGCCAGGCACAGCTCCTTGTAGCCGGGAATGACCTTCAGGCCGCTGGCGACGAGTTCCTTGCCCTTCTCGACCACCTTGCCGCCCGTCGCGTCCCAGGCGGCCCCCAGCGCGCCGCCCAGGTCGAAGCGCTGCACGCTGCGGGGTTGCAGGTCATGCAGCGGCTTGAGGGCGAAGTGCTGCGCGGCGCCTGCCTGAACGCGCGCCGTAGCTGCCGCCGGGGTATAGACGCCCGGCGCGTAGCGGCTGACCGGGGGCAGCAGGCTCTTGGCACTGGGCATCACCGTGTTGGGCATGGCCTCGACCAGTTTGGCGCCCATAGTCCGCGCCTCGGCCTCCAGCCCCGCGTCGGGGTCCACGCCGCCGCCCACCTTGCCCCGACTCTGCTGAACCGTGTGCGTGACCTCGTGCGCCAGCAGTTCCAGCCCGCTGCGGCTGTCGGGGTCGAAGTGGCCGCGCCGGAAGAAGATGTCGGTGCCGGCCGTGAAGGCGATGGCCCGCACCCCCTTGGCGAGCTTGTGGGCCTCGGCGTCGTCATGGATACGCACGCGCGAGAGGTCGTGGTTCAGTCCCGTTTCGAGGTGACGGCGCACCCCTTCCGGCAGAGGATTCCCGGCACCGCGCCGCGCCTGGATGCGCTCCAGCAGGGGGCGTCCGGCCTCGGCGTCCAGCTCGGCCAGTTGCCGCTGGACGGTCTGGCGGCTGTGGTCACGGGTTAGGGCTTCCTCATGGGCGAGCTGCCTTTCCAGGCCCTCGGCGGCGGCGCGTTGCAGAGCGGGGCGCTCGGCGGCCGGCACCAGCCCCAGCACCACGCCCGCGACCGGCGCACTCACGGGGTGGCGCTGCAGGGTGGCGAGGTGGTCGCCGTAGTCGCTGTAGCGCTCTTCCGGCGCGCGGCGGTCCTGCCGGAACCCCTGCGCGAGGGTCTGGGCCACCTGCCGCTGTAACGCCGTGAACTGCGCCGCCTGACGGGCGTCCAGAGGCCGGCCTTCGACCTCTCCGGCCCGCTCGAGCAGGGCGGCGGCCCACTGACCGGGAGTCTGCGGCTGGGTAGGCATGACCGGGGCCGCAGACGGCTGCACTGGCCGTTCAGGAGCCGCTCCGAGGCCCTCCAGGCTGGCCTCCAGATGGGATCGGCGCTGCCGGACTTGGCCTTCTTCCTGCCGGGCCAGCGCCGCCGCCCGTAGGGGCGCCTGAACGGCCTGCCGCTGGGCCACCACGGGCCGGCGGGTCAGGTCATCCAGCGCGCGGCCCAGGGCTAGGGTATCCGGCGGTGGAAGCGTCGCCTGCCGCGCCTGCACTGGCGCGGCAGGCCGGGGCAGCCGACGCGGCGCTGCCGGTTGAATTTCGTTGAGGGCTAGGCGGCTCGGTCCGAACGTCATGGCTGACCTCCCGAAACTGGCGTGGTTCACAGTTTACAGGATGGGGTCCTACGCGGACACAGACTAGCACTACTCAAACACGGATTTTCGCGATATGGACAATGTTTTTACGAAGTTGATGGGTCTATATTTGAAGGCTGAAATGCTCAAATTATACTATCAANCTAGCACTACTCAAACACGGATTTTCGCGATATGGACAATGTTTTTACGAAGTTGATGGGTCTATATTTGAAGGCTGAAATGCTCAAATTATACTATCAACCATGACTGACCATTCTGCCACGAGGCTGCAGCAGGGCCTTGGCATTGAGATTCCACGTTGGTACATAACCTTTCTGGACGATATACCCAGTGAACTTAAGACCACTCGGAACAGCCCAACTGAACCTGCTCAGGTGCCAGCCGACGATCGTCTTTTTCTCAACGCCGAGAGAATTATTCATGTCAATGTGGATCTGTGGTCGGATCATGAAACGCCTTGGATGGCCGATGGCCGTCCGTGGCCGGCACATTATCTGGTGATCGGCGAGGATGGAGGCGGGAATTTTGCTGTCATTGACTTGGCAAATGATGAGCGCATCTGGTGGTATGACCATGACGCTGGTGAAGGGACACTGCGCGAAATCGCGCCGAACATTTCCACTTATGCTCAAGACCTTATTGCGGAGTTTCAGCGGGACCACGACGCCGAAGTTCTCAAAATCGCTATGAGGCAGGAACGGCAGGAACGCAAAAGGGTGGATCGTCAAGGGAAACTTCGTCGCGGAGGACCTACCGGTTGATGTCCACAGCGTGGGCAACTGATGATCTCCCTGCATGTTGCCCAAATTTCCTTTCGCAGCTGCGGAAGAGTACCTTGAGGAGTTGATGCTGAGTTGTACGAGAAGCAGCGGAGCCTTTGTAAGAAGAGCATCGCCATCATGCACAACAGCGCATGATGATGAAGACCTCGCCAGGAACGCCCTTCAAAGTGGTCGAGCCCCAACTCCTCTTTGAGCTGTTGATGGACCTGTTCACAGGACCACCGAGCCTTGATGTCGCGGATCAGCTCGATTTTTGATGTGCTGGCCGAATGATTGGTCAGGTAATACTTCCGCTCTCCGCTGGCCCGACGTTCACCGACTAACCAGACTTCATCCCCTGGGAGATGGGAACCGTCATGGAGTTCCCCGCCGTCAGCGACCCGGACGCGCAGAATGGCAAAACGGGCACGCAGCGGTCCTTTCGTGCCTTTGCGCCAAGTCCGTGAAACCCATTTGTGCGGTGGAAGATCGTGCAGGACTTGAGCCACGCTTTTGCGTGGCTCGTCAGGAACAGGCACCAAGAGTCGGCCGGTCTTGGATCTCCGTTCTGTTAGCATCCCGACCTTGGTCGAGTACACCTTTTGCGTGCCCGGGACACCGACAGCCCACATGAGTCCCCGGGCCGTGAGTGCTCCACGAAACTCGGCGCTGTTTCCATAACCAGCATCTGCAACGACGACTTTGAAGGTCACACCGTCCTGTCGGACGCGGTCGATCTCCTGCAAGACCAACTGCTTTTTGGTCAGAAACTGCTGGTGTCCCTCTGGGACACCAGCAGCAATACATCGTTCTGGATCATCTGTCCAGACCTGGGGTAGGAACAGTCGCAGCGCCAAAGGAACGGGAATATCGTTCTTCGCGAGCGTCAGCGAAACCAAAATCTGACAGTTGGCGACTTTGCCCAGCACACCGCAATACTGCCTGGCGACCCCGACACTGCTGGTGCCTTGTTTTGGGAACGCAGTGTCATCCACGATCAACACGGCATCCCGGCCACCGACCAACCGCTGCGCTTGTCGCGCGAGGACGGYACCAAGTTGATCATCGTTCCAGGGGCTGACCGTGACAAAATGGTGCAGCTGCGCGTACTGACCAGGCGCGACGTGTTCTGCAAGTGGTTGTAGGCTTTTGCGTTCCAGTGGGGCCATCAAGCCGCGCAGATACACAGGACACCATTTTCGGCGCCGAGCATGTCCCAGCACGCGCTGGAAGGGCCGTAGGAAGCGTCGAAGGGGAAGAGCAGTGGCTTGATCGGTGGTCATGCGTCAGCTTGCCAGACACGTGTGAAAACCGTCTACAGCGCCAAAATCCGTGTTTAAGTAGTGCTAGGAGC
>NZ_LMOM01000013.1 GCF_001424185.1 Deinococcus sp. Leaf326
GAGATCGCCGGGGAACTTCCCCGGCGATCAGGAGAACGGTGCCGCCTTTATGCGTGCCGTGCAGCGTTGTTCAGCGGTCCCTGAATATTCCCCGAAGTACAGCTAGAGGGCGTAGCGCCGGAGCTGGGCTTCGTCGAGCGTATGGTCACGTAGCGCCGCCACGTCCAGCCAGCCGTCAATGAAGGTGATGGGCTGTCCCAGGAGGTCGTCTTTGAGCTTGAGGACAAAGCTCAGTTCACACGGCTCGGTCACCTCGGCCTGGGTGCTCAGCAGCGCGGCGTGCAGGGTCCCCAGGCCGGTGCTCGCCTGCGAACCCACCATCCCGCGCTTGCCCCGCGCGGCGGCGGTGCGCAGCATGTCGAGGCCGTCGGTGAAACCGTTGCGGGCCGTCTTGACATTCAGGACGTCGAAGGTCCCGAAGTCCAGCTCGCGGGTCAGGTCGGCGGGTGTGAAGCACGAGTCGTCGGCCACGATGGGGAGGTGGCCGGCCGCGTGCAGGGCCGCGCGCCCGCGCAGTTGCCGGGCGGGCAGCGGTTCCTCGACGTACATCAACCCCGCTTCCCGCATGGCGTCCAGGGCGGCGGGGGCCGTCTCGGCGCTCAGTGTCTCGTTGCTGTCGGCATAAAGCAGCACGTCGCCGCCGTAGGTGCGCCGCAGCTCGCGGATCACCTCCAGGTCGCGGGCGTGGTCGCGGCCCACCTTGACCTTCAGGCAGCGCACGCCTGCCCCCACCACCCGCGCGGCCTCGGCGAGCATCCCGGCCGGCGTGTCGATGCCCAGAATGAAGCTCACGCGGACCCGCGTGTTCGGCCCCAGCAGCGTGCCGAACAGGCTCTGTCCCCGGCTGCGGGCGCGGGCGTCCCAGAGGGCCATGTCCAGCGCGCCGCGAGCCGTATGGTTATTTGCCACGCTGTTGCGCACGCGGTTCAGACCGGCCTCGTCGGTGATGTCCAGGCCCGTCAGGCCGGGGGCGAGGTGGGCCAGAATCGCCACGACGCTCGCGGGCGTCTCGCCGTAGATGGTCGGGCGCGGGGGCGCCTCGGCCACGCCCACGCTGCCGTCCGAGAGGGTCACGCGTACCACGACGTGTTCGGCGGCGCTCAAGGCCGAGTGGGCGCCCCAGGCGAGCGCCGAGGTAAGGGGCAGGCGGTAGGGAATCGCCTCGATCTTCTGGACCGTGACGGCGCTCACGCCCCAGCCTCCCCGGCCTGTTCCTGTGTGGCCCAGGCCTGCACCGCCCGCGCGACCGCCTCCGGATTCAGGGCCACCGTGTCGAGCACCAGGGCCCGCGTTGGGGGCAGAGTCCGCAGGAAGGCTTCGGCGGCGGCGGGGTCGTAGTTGCGCCGCTCGCTCACCACGATCTTCGTCTTGGCGAGGATGTCGGGCGCCGCGTGTCCCTCCTGCTCCAGAGCGGCCAGGGCGTCCAGCTCGGCCTCCCCGAACACGGCCTCCACGCCCGGCAGGTCGGTCAGGGCGGCGCGCAGGTCGGTCCCGCGTCTGGTGGCCTTCACCTGGTCGAAATGGTCGGCGCGGCCCAGAAGCCGGCGCACCCGTACCGTGTCGGGCGCCCCCAGCGCCACGAACCGCCACGCGGGAAAGGTCAGGGCGGCGTAGCACACCTCATCCAGGCCGCGCAGGCCGTCGAACACGGGCGACTGTCCCCAGACGCCGGTGTCGGCCAGCAGCGATCCGAGGGCTTGGGCCATCCCGCCGGGATGCCGGTCACGGTACCGGGCGGTCAGGGCAAAGCGCTTCTCGCGGTCGGTGACGGGGCCGCCCGCCAGGGGCAGGATCATCACGGCGTCGGTGACCTCGCGGCGGTCGGGCAGCACCTTTAGGCCGGGGAGCGCGGCGTGCAGGGCGCCCAGCGCGGTGCTCTTGCCCACGCCGGTCACGCCGACGAGCACCGTCACGGAAAGGTCAGCCAGCCGCTGTTCGGTGGGCGCGGGGAGGGAACCGGCGGCGCGCAGGCCGGGCAGCAGGAGGGCAGTCATCACCCCCCAGGCTAGCGCCCGGCGCGACTCAAGGTTGGGCCAAGGTTCAGTCAAGAGGCGGCAAAACCCCGGCTGGAGCTGCCTTCATAAGATGAGAGGCGCAGTCTGAAGACTCGCCTGCCGTTGGCATTAGCCCGAACCTGCTTGCTCCTTTCATCTGGGCGTCTGTGGCACCTGTTGTTCTGAATCTGCTTCCCTTCTGTTCTTCCAAATTCGCCCATTACCACTTTTCTGGCCGCTGCGGCCCACTCTCCGGAGGCATCCCATGATCAAAGGCAAGGACATTCTCGGACGGAACATCATCGCCCTGACCACTGGCGAGCGCATCGAAAAGGTTCACGACGTGGTCTTCGACCCGCAGGGCAATCAGGTTCTGGCGCTGCTGGTGGACGAGGGCGGCTGGTTCAGTGCGGCCAAGGCGGTGCCCTTCGAGCGGGTGCGCAGCATCGGGGAAGACGCCATCATGATCGGCGGCCCCGACGACGTGACCACCACCCGTGAGGACGGCCGCCTCAAGGACGCGCTGAACAGCAAGGTCAGCCTCATCGGCATGACGCTGCTCACCACCGACGGCCGGAATCTGGGCCGCATCGCCGATGTGTTCTTCGACGAGCACAGCGGCCGGGTCGAGGGCTACGAGGTGACGGGCGGGCTGTTCTCCGACCTGAGCAGCGGCCGGACCTTCGTGCCGGCGCCCGAACAGGTGCAGATCGGGCACGACGCGGCCATCGTGCCCGACAGTGTCGCCGCCGCGATGGAGGAGAGCGAACCCGGCGGGATTCGCGGCGTGCTGAGCTCGGCAGGCGCCAGCATCTCGGGGGCGTACCAGGGAGCTGCCGAGGGAGTCCGCAGCAGCTACGAGGACCTGGCCACTGCCACCAAGGAGCGCCAGAAGGAATACGTGGTGGGCAAGACCGCCGGAGCCGACCTGCTGCTCGACGACGGCGTGGTGCTCATCCAGAAGGGCGAGACCATCACCGCCGAGCAGGCCGAACTGGCTGAGGGAGCCGGCAAGCTGACGGCGCTGACCACCAGTGCGACGGGCGGCGTGATCTCGGAGGCCTACGGACAGGCCCGTGACCGCGCGCAGGCCGGGTACGAAGACCTCGCCACCGCCACCAAGGAGCGCCAGAAGGAATACGCGGTGGGCAAGACGGCCGGGGCCGACCTGCTGCTCGATGACGGTACTCTCCTCGTGACCAAGGGCGAGACGATCACCGCCGCCCACGCCGATCAGGCCGAGGCGGAAGGCAAACTGGCGTCCCTGGCGACTGCCGCGACGGGCGGCGCGATCTCGGAGGCCTACGGACAGGCCCGCGACCGCGTGCAGGGTAGCCTGGGGGGCCAGCCGGAGGGCGTGGTCGGTCGCGTAGCTGCGCACAATGTCATGGCGGACAGCGGTGAGCTGATCGTCGCGGCCGGCGTGACCATTACTGCGTACCACCTGGAACGCGCCGAGGCGACCGGCAGCGTGCCGGCCCTGGAAGCAGCGGCCCAGATCAGCCCGAGCGCGGCCGTGCATACCCTGGCCGCCCCGGGAGTGAGCGTGATGGGTGAGCCGGCCAGCGTCCTCTCGGCCCAGGGGCCGGCCCATACCGAAGCGCCCACCGTCGCCGACACGGTCGGCCGCCGGGTCCGCAGCGACGTGCGCGCGACTGGTGGCAGCATCGTGGCGGTGCAGGGTCAGATAGTCACTCCAGCGGTGGCCGAGCGTGCCCGGCAGCTCAATGTCGAGCCGGCGCTGATCGCCGCGACCCTGGGGACTCCGGCCCCGGCTGCGGGAAGCGCCGACACCCGCGCGGCATTGTCCAGTGGTGTGGCGAGCGTGTCCGAGGGCGCGACCAATCTGCTGGGCCGGGCCCGCAACTGGCTCAGCGAACAGCGCGACAACACCGAAGAAGCCCTCCAGAAACGTGATCAGGAAGCCCAGGAGAACCGCGTCCGTGACGCGCTGGGCCGTCCGGTCAACCGCGTGATCCTGGCGCCCGACGACAGCATCATCCTGAACGTCGGCGAGATCGTGACGAACAAGGCCGTGCAGGCGGCCCGGGACGGCGACGTTCTCGACATCCTGCTCGACAGCGTGAGCAAGGAGAGTGTCAGCATCGATCCCCTGGCTAGCCGTCCCCACGAGAGCGGTACGGCGGCCCTGGACAGCCAGGGTGATCCGGTAATTGACGCCGAGCGCCGGCTCTGAGCGGCTGACGCGCCTGCGAAAGTCGTGAACATAAAGAAGGCCGCCCTGCTGGTGAGGGCGGCCTTCTCTATGTTCCGTCCTGCTCAGTTCCGGAAGATCACTTCCTCCCGGCCGAAGGAACGCCGCGCGAGCAGCCCCAGCAGCCCCGCCCCGACGAGGTTGGCGAGGGTGGCGACCAGGGTGTGGCCCGCTGTGACGCTGCCGCGCACCGTGTCCAGAATGCTGACCATGCTGCCGAACAGCGGCACGGCATAGACGGCTCCCCCGAGATTCAGGAAGTCGCTGAACTGGAGAAGCACCGCCGGCAGCACGATGAGCAGGGTCAGCGGCGTGGCGTAGGTCTGGGCTTCCTTGTAGCTGCGGGCATAGATGCTCAGGGCGATGAGGACCGCGCTGATGAGCAGCGCGGCACTCAGGACCACGGCGACCAGGGCCAGTGCTCCGCCGGGCGTCAGGGTCAGCTGCCCGCCAAGGGCCTGGGTCAGCTCGCGCCGGCTGCCGCCGAGCAGTGTGGCCGAGGCGACCCCCGCGAGCAGAAAGCCCAGCAGGCTGAAGGCGGCGGTGATCAGCGCCGTAAGGGTGGTCGCCAGCAGCTTGCCGGCCACGACCTCGCCCCGGCGCACGGGCGTCACCAGCAGACTTTCGAGGGTCCCGCGCTCCTTTTCTCCGGCGGTGGCGTCCAGGGCAGTCGCCATCGCGCCGCTCAGGATGAAGTTCAGCATGAGCATCGGGATCAGGAAGGCGAGCTGACCGCTACTCCTCTCCTGCGCCGGGCTGGCGTCCACTTGGCCCAGCGCCACCGGGGTCAGCACCGCTGGGTCCAGCCCCGAGGCGCTCAGGCGTTCCAGCGTGAGCCGGCGGTTGTAGGCCTCCACCACGGTCTCGACCTTGCTTGTCGCTCCGGTCTGGGCGCGCAGGTTGCCCAGTTTGGCGTACAGTTCCAGCGGCACGCTCGCGCCTCCGGCCTGCCGGGGCAGAGGAGAGAGCACCCGCAGCGCGGCGTCGACCTCGCCCGAGGCCACGGCGGCACGCGGGTCCTGGACCGGCACGAGCGTCACCCCGGCACGGGTCACGGCGCCGCCCGCGCCCTGTTCGTCGCTGGTCAGGGCCTGCCGCAGCTCGGGCGGCAGGGTGCCCACCACCCCGACCTTCTGCCGGGCCTGCGCCTGGTTGCCGACCAGGGTGCCCAGCAAGAGGGGCAGCCCAAGCGTGAACAGCGGAATGATGAGCAGCGGGATGAGGATGGTGCTGACCAGGGCGCGGCGGTCGCGCAGCGTCGTGAGCAGGTCGCGCGCGGCCACCCGCCACACCATGCCGGGGCGCAGGCCTCCCCTGCGGCGGATTTCAGACGGCATGGCCCACCCCTTCCTCGCGGGCGCGCACGAGCGCGAAGAAGGCCCGTTCGAGGTTGCGCTCGCCGGTCTGCGCCAGAATTGCCGGAACGCTGTCCAGGGCGACGAGTTCACCCCGGTGCAGGACCGCCACACGGTCGCAGACCTCCTCGGCCTCGCTCATGACGTGCGTGGAGTACAGCGTGAGCCGCCCTGGCGCGCGGCTGGCCGCCACGAAGTCCAGCAGGCTGCGCCGCGCGAAGATGTCCAGGCCGCTGGCCGCCTCGTCCAGAATCAGGACGGCCGGGTCGTGGATGACGGCGCGGGCGATGACCACCTTCTGTTTCATGCCGGTCGAGTATTCGCCGGCACGGGTGTCCAGGGTGCGGCCCAGCTCCAGGGTCTCGTCGAGCTGGGCGATGCGGGCCTCGGTGTCGCGGCGGCCCATGCCGTACAGCCCGGCGAAGGACCGCAGCACCTCGCGGCCGGTCAGGCGGGCGGGCAGGCCCATGCCGCCGTTGACCACGCCGACGGCGCGGCGCACCGCCTCGGGGTCGAGGGCCACGTCGTGTCCGGCCACACGTACAGTGCCGGAGGTGGGCGAGAGCAGGGTTGCCAGGACACGCAGCAGGGTGGTCTTGCCCGCGCCGTTGGGGCCGAGCAGCCCGAAGACCTCGCCCTCCCGCGCGCTCAGGCTCAGGCCGCGCAGCGCCGTGAAGCTGCCGTAGGTCTTGGTCACGTTCTGGATATCGAGCATCTCCTTCCTCATACGCCGGCAGGCCGCCGACCGTTCCGGGGCGCACGGTCGGCGCCGCCGCGTCCCGCTAGCCTGCCGCGTGCCCACTTCCGCCTCCCGCACCCGCCCGACCCCGGCGCAGCAGCGCCCGCCCCCGGCCCATCTGGGCGAGATCGTCTCGCGGCTGCGCGCGCGCTACCTGCCCACCCTGCCTGCGCCCCGCCGCTGGCCCGACCCGCTGGCGGGCGTGCTGCGGACCATCCTGGCGCAACAGAACACGCGGGCGGTCGCCACGCGGCAGTGGGAGGCCCTGACCCTGACCTATCCGGTCTGGGAGGCGGCGCTGCTCGACGGCCCCGACGGTATAGAGGCGACGCTGCGCCGGGCGGGCGGCGGCCTGACCCGGATCAAGGCCGACTACCTGTACGGTGTCCTCGCGGCGCTGGAGGCGTCGCGCGGCGAGCTGAGCCTGCGCTTCCTGCACGACCTGGGCGAAGAAGAAGCCCGCGCGGTGCTGGAGGGACTGCCAGGGGTCGGGCAGCGGACGGCCTCACTCGTCCTCCTGTTCGACCTCGTGCGGCCCGCCATGCCGGTGGATACCAACATCGCCCGGGTGGCCGCCCGTCTCGACCTCGTGCCGGAAGCGTGGAGCACCAACCGCACCGAGGTGTGGTTCGGTGAGGTGATCCCGCGCGACTGGGAGACCCGGTACGCCCTGCACCTCTCGGGGGTGCGCCACGGCCACGAGACCTGCACGCCGAAGCGGCCCCTGTGCGGCCAGTGCGTGCTGCGAGACCTGTGCCCCTCGGCGGCGCTGTTCGTGGAAGGAGTGTCTGCTGATCCGGGCACGCGGAACCCGGACAGCAAAAAACCCGCCGGAATTCGGCGGGCTGGCAGGTAGGCGGGATTATCTGGCGTCGGGATTGCGGCCCGTATCATGCAGTTCGACCGGCTTGTGGCCGCGTACACGGATGTTGAGCAGCTCGACCAGGACGGCGAAGCCCATCGCGAAGTAGGTGTAGCCCTTGGGAATCTTGAAGCCCAGGCCGTCGGCGATCAGGTTCACGCCGATGAGCAGCAGGAACGAGAGGGCCAGCATCTTGACGGTGGGGTGCTTCTGCACGAACTCCCCGATGGGACCGGCAGCGAAGAGCATGATGGCAACGGTCAGGACCACGGCGCTCACCATCACGCCGATGTCGTCGGCCATGCCCACGGCCGTGATGACGCTGTCGAGGCTGAAGACGATGTCCAAGACCATGATCTGCGCGATGATCGCCGCGAAGTTGTGCTGTACGATCTTGCCTGTGCCCGTGGCCGTCTCGTGCGGCCCTTCAAGCTGTTCGTGCATTTCCTTGACGGCCTTGTAGATCAGGAACAGACCGCCGCCCAGCAAGATGAGGTCTCGCCCCGAGAACCCCCGCCCGAAAGCCTCGAAGAGGTCGTTTTGCAGCGACACGATCCAGGCGATGCTCGCCAACAGGCCCAGGCGCATGAGCATGGCAGCCAGCAGGCCGATGGTGCGGGCGCGGGCGCGCTGCGCGGCCGGCAGTTTGCCCGCCAGAATGCTGATGAAGATGACGTTGTCGATGCCGAGGACGACTTCGAGGAGCAGCAGCGTACCGAACGCGAGCCACGCATCGGGCTGGGTGACCCAGCCGAACAGGGTTTCAAACACTTTGACTCCATAGGAAAGGGGCGAACGTGGGGCGCGAAACCGGAGGTTCCGGGCCAACACCGCGTTCTGAACGATGGGAAACAGCTGGGGCGAACTCGTCCACGCC
The DNA here is from genome assembly GCF_001424185.1 of Deinococcus sp. Leaf326. Taxonomy (NCBI): domain Bacteria; kingdom Thermotogati; phylum Deinococcota; class Deinococci; order Deinococcales; family Deinococcaceae; genus Deinococcus; species Deinococcus sp. Leaf326. Next base: position 8,043 of record NZ_LMOM01000013.1, read on the forward strand.
GGGGCGTGTTGCACTTATCCTCCGGGAGAAGTTGTGCACCGATTATGTCGGTTAGATAAAGGCCCTTCATCTGGCAGACAGATTGATGTGCCAGATGGGGGGAGGGTGGCCCCGTTTCGCCCGGAGATCCGCCGCTCTGCCGCAGCAGGCGAAAGACGAAACCCGCCCCACCTCTGCCAGAAGGGGGCGGGCCGGAAGGGCTCCTTCAGCGCGGCGTAACGCCGTCGAAGAACACGCTCAGAAGGGCGCGGGCCGTGCCGTGGGGGTCCGGGCCGGGCGGGCCGCTCACGAGCGGGTAGGTCAGGCCCAGCAGGGCGCGGTTCAGGGCGCTGGGGGGCAGGTCGGTGCGCAGTTCCCCGCGTTCGGCCGCCTCTTCGAGCAGCCGGGTCAGGCCGCCCATCCACACCCGGCGGTACTCGCCCTCGAAGGCGGCGCGGCGCTCGGGCGAGATGTGGCGCAGTTCCGAGGCGAGTTGCAGGCCCACGCGCTGCTCGGGTGCGGTGTCCAGCAGGTCGCGCACCAGGGTCTCGAGCTGGGCACGGATGCCCTGCTGCGCGCGGGCGTGGGCCACGAGCCGCGCCAGCGTGGCGAGCGCGCCGTCGAGCATCGCCAGGAACAGCGCTTCCTTGTCGGCGTAGTGGTGGTACAGGGCCGGTTTGGTCACGCCGACCGCCTCGGCGACCTCGCGCATACTCACGCCGTGGTAGCCGCTCGCCACGAACAGCCGCGCGGCCTCCGTCTGGATGCGGGCGCGGGTGGATTCGGTGGCGGAGCCGGGCGAGGAGGCGGGGTGGGGCGGGGGGACGGTCACGCCGCGCATGATAGCCGGAAAGAGGGGCCGGGCCGGCGTCCTCCGGTGGTCCTGGCGGTCAGAGAAAGGCGCCGGAGCGGAGGTGTCCGGACTGGCTTCTGCGTGTCCGGCCCAGCCCGCTGCCACGGCGGCCGGATGCTCTAGGCTGGCCCCATGAGCCTGTCTGCCAACCCCCAACCGGCCGCCTTTCCGGAGGGCCTGCCGCTGCTGCTGGCCTTCGACCTCGACGGCACCCTGATCCGGGACGGCGGCCAGGACCTGCCCGAGGAGACGGCGCTGGCCCTCGGCCGCCTGCGCGCCCTGGGGGTGAGGACCGCCATCGTGACGGGGCGCGACCTGCCGCCGCGTGGGGTCAGCTCACGCGCCGAGTTCGACGCGGTCGCCACCAACAACGGCGGCCGGGTGCATTTCGGCCAGGAACTGCGGTCGTCGGCCCGCTTCGGCCCCGGCGACCTGGAGGCGGTGCTGGCCCACGAACTCGACGGCGCGCGGGTGGTCCTGTTCACCGAGGACGACCTGTACGTGCAGTTGCCCCCGGGCCGCGACCCCGAGCCGTGGATGATCGCCCGGCAGGCCCGCCCCCTGGCCGAGGCCCCGCACGCCGACGTGACCAAGGTGGGCTTCTGGCACCCGGACGTGGCGGGCCTGGCCGCCCGGCTGCGGGCCAGCCACCCGCACCTCGTCATGACGGGCGGACAGCCGCCCTACCCCGAATTCCTGACCGTCACGCCCACAGGCGCGCACAAGGCCGGCGCACTGGCCCTGATCGCCGAGGCCCTGAATATCCCGCTGGAGCGCACGGTGGCCTTCGGGGACAGCGACAACGACGAGGTCATGTTGGAACTCGCCGGATACGCGGTACAGGTGGGCACGCTGCCCCTGCTGGCCCGGCACGCCGATACGCAGCTGGCCGGCCACGAGGCGCTGGGCGCGTATCTGGGCGCCCTCGCCGCGCGGCTGGAGGTGCAGGCCACGGGTGCGGCCGCCGTCAGTTTCCTCTGACCCCGAGAGACACGGCAAAGCGCCCAGGCTATCCACACGGTGGCCTGGGCGCTTTGTCTTCCGGGACTCAGCGGAAGTTGAACGAGTCGAACATCGCGCGCCCGGCGGTCGCCACCTGCGGCAGCGTGCCGTCAGGGACGGCCAGCGTCACGGTGTAGAGCTTGCCGCCGCTGATGCTCAGGAGCTGCGTCCAGCGAAAAGGGGCGCCCTGTTCGGTGCCGGTGTAGGTCCACAGGACGCCCTGCGTGTTCTTGGGCCCGACCTTGACGCTCTTCTCGCCCAGCATCTTGAAATTCTTGACGAGAGTAGGCAGTTCCTCGGCGCGCACGTCGCGGGCCACGCCCAGCGAGGCGCGCACGTCCTTGGGAATGTCGGTGACGATCACCGTGAAGCTGGGGTTGAGCTTGCCTGCCGTGGCGGGCCCGGCCAGGGCGGCGTTGCCCTGCGAGTTCTTCAGCGAGATCCAGCCGCCCGCCACCACGAAGGTGTATCCGGCGGCCGTGTAGGTGTTCGAGGTGGCCACCGTGGGGGCCGCGGCCGGGGCCGGCGAGGCCATACCCGGCACCGAGGGCCGGGGGGCGGAGGTCTGGGCGCCTGCGGTCGCGGCAGCCAGCGCGCTGAGGGTGAGCAGGGCAAACAAGGCGGGGCGCTTCATCGGCCCCAGGGTAGGGCCGAAGGGTGAGGCGAGTCTGACGAGGGCCAGGACCGGCACGCGCCCTAGCGGGGGGCCGGCCCCGGCGACAGGGGCGCGTCGCGCACGGCCCGGCCGCCTTCCAGGTGCAGGTGGTGGGTCAGGCCGGGCAGCGCGTCGGTCTCCCGGTGAGCCACGACGAGCAGGTGCGTGCCGCCGCGCACGAGCTCCGGCAGCAGCTCCAGGAACCGCGAACGGCTCGCGGCGTCCACGAAGTCCAGGCCCTCGTCGAGCAACAACAGCTTGGGGCGGTGGACCACCGCGCGGGCCAGCAGCAGTCGGCGCAGCTGCCCCTGCGAGAGCGTCTCGGCGTTCTGGTCCAGCAGGTCCCGCAGGTCCAGGCGCACGGCGAGCGTATCCACCTCAGCCCACTGTGCGGCGCTCAGTTCAGGAACGAATCCTTCGGTGCCCCCCAGCGCGCTGCCGATCACGTCGCGCCCTGTCCAGGTGCGGCCCGACCCACCCGCGCGCTGCCGGATGCCGACCTCGGCGCCGACCAGCCCCACGGTGCGCCGCCGCTCGCTCAGCAGGTCGCGCGCGAGATACGGGCGCGTGACGTGGCCGCCCAGGGCCGGATGCAGCTCTCCGGCGATGAGGCGGGCGAGGGTGCTCTTGCCGCTGCCGTTCTCGCCGGTCACCAGCCAGTGTTGCCCGGCTTCCCAGCGCCAGCTCAGCGGCCCCAGGGCGAGGTGGCCATTGCGCCAGACCTCGGCGCGTTCCAGCGCGACCAGCGTGCCCGTGCCCGGTGGGCGGGGCAGGGGGGACGGCGCCGGGGTCAGAGGCAGGCCCCCAGCCGTCTCGGCCGAGACGCGCCCGCCGCGCACCTCCACCGTGCGCCAGGGCAGGCCAGGGGCTTCCTCGGGGCGGTGGGTCGCCAGAACGATGGCCGTACCGGCGGCGTGGGCTGCCCGCAGCGCCGCGCCCAGTTCCTCACGCGCCGCGCCGCTCAGGCCGTCGGTGAACTCGTCGAGGAGCAGCAGTTCGGGCCGGGGCATGAGGGCGCGGCCTAGCATGGTGCGCCGCCGCTGCCCGTGCGAGAGGGTCCGCACGTCGCGCTCCAGCAGCTCTTCCAGGCCGCATAGGGCCGCTACCTCGGTCAGCCGGGCCTGGGCGGCCTCGTCGGGGTCCCAGTGGCGCAGCAGGTCGCCCTCGTATCCGGCGAGCAGCACGTCCGAGACCGTCTGTGCCCAGTCGCGCGTGAGGTAGAAGGCCTCGGCATCGGGGCCCACCAGATGCAGCTGCCGCCGCGCCCGCACCGCCGAACGGGTCACCGCGCCGCCCAGGCCATAGGTGCGCGTGCCCGACACCGGGGCCACCTCGCCCGCGAGCAGCCGCAGCAGCGTGGTCTTGCCGCCGCCGTTGGGACCGGACAGCCGCAGGGCCTCGCCGCCGTTCAGGGTCAGGGTCACGCCCGAGAGCAGTTCACGGCCCCCGGCGATCACGGTCACGTCTTGCAGGTCGAGCAGCGCAGGCATCGCCCGCGAGTGTAGTGTGGCCGCTGCTCTAGCATCGGGTCATGCCCCCTGTTCAGGTCCCGACTTCCAGGCCCAGACCGTCGTGAGCAGTTTCTACGACCCCCGTCACCGCGACCCGTCGCTGTCCCGCCGGCCGCAGAATCGCCGCGAAGAGGACTGGATCGCCGCGCTGCTGCTGCGGGAACGGATCGCGCGCGTAGCGACCCTGTGGCAGGGCGAGGACGGCGCGGCCTTTCCGTTTATTACGCCGCTGGCCTACGCCTACCGCCCCGAGGAACACGACCTCGTGTACCACACCAACGTCGTGGGGCGGTTGCAGGCCAACACCGAACAGGGCCACCCGGCGACTGCCGAGGTCTCCGAGATCGGGCGGTTCCTGCCCAGCAACTCGCCGCTGGAACTGTCGGTGCAGTACCGCAGCGCCGTGGTGTTCGGCACGGCGTACGTCATCACGGACCCGGAGGAGCAGCGCCGCGCCCTGACCACCCTCTCAGAGCGGGTCTTTCCGGGCCTGACCGTGGGCGAAACGACCCGGCCCATCAGCGACGCCGACCTCGCGCGCACGCGGGTCTACCGCCTTCAGATCACGCACTGGAGCGGCAAGGAGAACTGGGCCGAGCAGGCCACCCAGGAAGACGGCTGGCCCGCCCTATCGCCGGAATGGTTGGAGCGGCCTATCTAGAGCCGGAGCAGGCATTAGGCCCGCCTCCCCGGCAAGGACGGCCCGGGCGCGTCCGGACTTGGACCTCTGGGAACTCCGGTGCGGTGGGGCGCGTATGCACAGGCACACAGGAGGCCACCGCCTATGGGATTCGTCATTTTCGTCGTTGTGCTGCTCGCGCTCGTGTTTGTCACGTTATTCGCCGGAGTCAAGAGCGTGCCGCAGGGCTACCAGTGGACCCAGGAGCGCTTCGGCAAGTTCCAGCGCACCCTCAAGCCGGGCCTGAACATCATCGTGCCGTACATCGACCGCATCGGGCGCCGGGTCAACATGATGGAGCAGGTGCTCGACGTGCCCTCGCAGGAGATCATCACCCGGGACAACGCGCTCGTCACGGTGGACGGCGTGGTGTTCTATCAGGTGCTCGACGCCGCCCGCGCGAGCTACGAGGTCCGCAACCTCGAAATCGCCACCCTGAACCTCACGATGACGAACATCCGCACCGTGATGGGCAGCATGGACCTCGACGAACTGCTCTCCAACCGCGACCAGATCAACGCCCGGCTGCTCTCGGTGGTCGACGAGGCGACCGAGCCGTGGGGGGTCAAGGTCACGCGCATTGAGGTCAAGGACATCCGGCCGCCTGCCGATCTCGTCGCCAGCATGGCCCGCCAGATGAAGGCCGAGCGTGAGAAGCGCGCCAACATCCTCGACGCCGAGGGCTTCCGGCAGGCCGCGATTCTCAAGGCCGAGGGTGAGAAGCAGGCCAAGATCCTGAACGCCGAGGGCCGCCGTCAGGCCGCCTTCCTGGAGGCTGAGGCCCGCGAGCGCGCCGCCGAGGCCGAGGCGACCGCAACCCGCGTGGTCAGCGAGGCGATCGCGGGCGGCAACGTGCAGGCCATCAACTACTTCATCGCCCAGAAGTACGTGGACGCCCTGAAGGACATCGCCAGCGCCCCCAATCAGAAGACCCTGATCCTGCCGGTCGAGGCCACCAGCATCCTGGGCAGCCTCCAGGGCATCGCGGAGGTCGCGCGCGAGGCCTTCGGCGGCAAGAAGGGGTAGGGCCGTGGACTGGCTGCCGACCCTGGAGCGCGTGGCCCCCTGGCACTGGTGGGTGCTGGGCGCCCTCCTGCTGATCCTGGAAGTGGCCGCGCCGGGCGTGTTTTTCGTGTGGCTGGCCCTCGCGGCCTTCGGGCTGGGGCTGGTGGTGTTCGTGCTACCACTGCCTGTGGCCGTGCAACTGCTGCTGTTCGCGGTCTTCTGCGTGGTCTCGGTGGTGCTGGGCCGGCGCTATGTGGGCCGCCTGGGGCTGGGCGGCGAGGGCGGCGACACCCTGAACACTGGGGCCAGCCGTCTGGTCGGGCGCACCGTGACCGTCACCGCGCCCATCGTGAACGGTGTGGGGCGCGTCCGCGTGGGCGACAGCGACTGGCGGGCGCGCGGCCCCGACACCCCGGCGGGCACGAGCGTGCTTATCGTGGCTGCCGAGGGCACCACCCTGATCGTGCGGGAGGTCAGCGGCAGCTGGGTGTGAGGGAGGGGGCGGGAAGCCGGCCGTGTTCTTCCCACTGCCTCCCTGTGCTCACCGGAACAGCCCCCGCCTGGGCTTGGGGAACCGCGCCTCGAGCACCTGGGCGGCGAACTCCTCCAGGGCGTCCTGAAGCTGCCGGGCGTCGCGCACGATGGCGGCGCTGAGGTTCTGCACCTGGGCGTCGCGCTCCTGCTCCCAGTGGCCCAGCACGCGCTCGTTCAGGCGGGCGTGGTCGGGGCTGGTCACGTCGCGCGGCGGGGCGAGGCGGTCGCGGGCATCTTCCAGGTAGGCGACGTGGTCGGCGGCCCGGGCGGCGGGCGCGTGCTCCTGCCCGGCCTTGAGGACCGCTACCCGCGCGGCGAGGCGTTCGCGCTCGAGGACCGTGCGGGCGCGCTCACGGCCCTGGATGACGGCCGCACCGACGGCCATCGCCACCAGCCCCAGCGTGAAGGCCAGCAGCGACCAGTGGGCCGGCGCGCTCGGCGCGTCGCCGGCGTCGCTCAGGTCGGTCAGCTGGCCCTGCTGCGCGGCGTTGGCGGCGATCTCCTGGGTCACGCGCAGGATGCCGTCCCAGTTCAGGAAGCCCTCGACGCCCAGGTAGACGGCGCTGACAAGCGCGATGCCGGTGATGTACTGCCAGGGCCGCCCCATGCGCGCCGTGAACTGCGCGGCCTTGGCGCGGTACGAGAGTTCGTCGACCAGCCACAGCAGCAGCACGCTGAACATCACGCCGGCCGTCAGGGCGATGAGGGTCAGGTACAGCCGCGACTCGGGGTTGAACAGCAGGTTGATGGATACGCCCGAGATCACGCCCACGAAGAACTTGCTGAACACCGCAAAACCGTTGAACACCCGCTTGCTGCCGCTCTTTTCCTCGGGTGGGCGGATAGGCTGGCCCTCCTGAGCAAGTTGAGCCAGGGCGAGCTGCTGGTACAGCGCCTCGGCACTGGGGGTGTCAGGCCGCGCGCCGTAGAGACTCAGGGTGTCGAAGCGTTCCTCCCGCGCCTGCTCGATCTCGCGCCCAGCGCTCACGTAGTCGCGCTCTACACCACCACTCGCCGCGTTCATGAACCGCAGGTGCTCCTGCTGGCGAGTCCAGGCGTCGCGCACGCCCACACCGGTCTCGGCGAGCACGCGGGTCAGGGTCTGGCGCGTCACCTCGAAGTTCACTGTGTACTGCTCCAGATTCAGGCGCAGGAGCCGCCCGCGCGTGGTCAGGGCGGCGCGCGTGGCGTCGTCCTCGACGAGTTGCAGCTGCCCGGTCAGGTCGCCGAGCAGTTCGGCGAACTGCGGCGGACGCAGCACCGGCATGAACTGCTCGGCCTCCAGCGGGGCCGGGCGGGGCAGCGCCGCCTCGTAGTCGCGCGGGTCGAACTCGGGAACCGGGGAAGAGGCGGGCTCCTGCCCGGATACCCGCACCGGCACGAAAGCGGTATCGATCAGGGGAGGTTCGCCGGTTCCGGTGCGCGGGACTCCGGCCGGCGCCGGTCCGTGTGTCGTCGGGCCCACCTGTCCGAAGGCCGGGGGAAAGATGTCGCCGCCCCCCCGGCTGGAGGGGTCCGGGGCCGCCGGCTCCTTCCCGAACGCGGCGTCCCCGGCCGGCTCACTTGGACTCCGCGTCACGCGCTCACTTCCTCGCCTTGTTCACGGCGGCGGCGAAGGTGGGGTAGACGTTGTTCAGGTCGTAGGCCCCGGCCATGAGCACGCGGCGGTCGTCCGCCCCGCCCCCGAGCGCCTTGACGAAGCCGTCACGGACCGAGTCGCCGTTTGCGCTCTTCTCGGGCGAGAGGCCCGCGAGAAAGACCGCGCGCGTGCTGCTCGCCTTCAGCAGACCCGTGAAGGTCTGGCTCAGTCCGGCGCGCCCCGGATCGTCGAGGACCGCGCCGTCGGTGAACAGCACGACCACGTCGGCGCCGGCCTTGGTCCGCGCGATCATGGTGCGCGCCTGGGTCAGCGCGGCCGTGATCGCGCTGCCGCGCGTCGTGCAGGGCTGTGTTAGTGCCGAGGTGTAGCGCAGGATGTCGGCCTTGCTCAGCCGCGCGCCGTTCTTGGACTCGAACCGGAAGTCCGCGACCGTCTGCACGCCGCTGCACACCCGCAGCAGGGTGACGGTGTCGCCCGAGCGCACCTGGTTGAGCAGCAGGCTCTGGGTGAGCAGCGCCGCCTGTTTGGCGTAGCCGTAGGCGGGGTTCTTGCTGCTGCCGGTCATGTCGGCGGCCAGGACGAAATGCAGCGGCGGGGTCGAAAGGCCCAGCAGCGCCGAGGCGCTCGCGGGCGTGGGAGAGAGGCTGGGCAGCAGCAGGGGCCACAGGGCCGCGAGCAGGGGGGGCAGGGTCATAGGTCAGCTCCGCAGAGAAAAGGAAGGGTCATGGCGTGCCCGCGCCTCTAGCTGGGGCTCCGGAACCTGGGGCCGCCGTGCGCGCGGGCGGCGCAGGGTTTTTGGGCGTCACGCCGGGGGCGGGCACCGCTGCGCCGTCCCGGCGGGTCATTCCGGCGGGCGGCGTCACCTCGCGGACCTCGTGGGGCAGGTCGCGCAGCAGCCCCACCTCGCGGCAGGCGGTCTGGTCGCGGTAGAGGTCGGTGGGGACGCTGGACACGCCGCTCGGGTCGCCGATCCAGACCGCCATCGCGTACTGCGGCGTCACGGCGGCGCACCAGGTGTCGCGCACGTCGTCGGTGGTGCCCGACTTGGCCCCCAGCGGCACGCCGTGCCCCGCGAGCCGCTGCCACAGCGTGGGCCGCAGGAACTGGACGTGGCTGGCCGGGTCGTTCACCGCTCCGGTCAGCATGTCGAAGGTCTCGTAGGCGACCGCGCCGCTCCACAGTGCCTCGCAGCCGCCCCTGGGCAGGGCCAGCGGCCGCCCGGCGCGGTCGTACACCTCGGCCAGCAGGTGCGGCCGGCACAGCTCACCGCCGTTGGCGAAGCTGGCGTAGGCGGCGGCAACCGTCAGCGGCGTGGCGCGGTAGGTGCCCAGCGCGGGGCTGGAACGGTTGGCCGTGTCCTCGCGGTAGCCCACGCTCCCCAGCACGGCCCGCAGAGCGGTCTCGCGGCCTAGGCCCACCTGTACGGCGACCGTGTTCAGGCTGCGGGCATTGGCCTCGCGCACCGTCACCGGGCGTCCCAGAAAGGTGCCTGAATTGTTGCGAATATTCTGCGCGCCGTAGCGGGTGGGGCCGTCGGTCAGCGTGCTCTGTTGCGTCAGCCCCTGCCCGAAGGCCACCGAGTACAGCAGAGGCTTGACGGTGCTCGCCACCGGGCGCAGCGCGCTGACCGCCCACTGCCGTCCCGGCTGGCTGCTCTCGTTGCCGCCCGTGCTGCTCGACAGCGCGATGACGCCCCCCCCACGCACGTCCACGATCGCCGCGCCCTCGGCCACGCCCACGGGCCGCCCGCCGGTCGCGCCCTCGCCGGTCACGCGCCGCGTCAGGGCCGCCTGCGCCGCCGCGTCGATGGTCAGGACCACGCGCCCCACCCGCCGGGGGTCTATGCCGTCCGCGCGCAGCTCGCGCCGCACGAGCTCCTGCATGGCCCACACGGGTTCGGGGTCGTTGCGGTAGTCGGGGTTGCGCGTGGCCGACACCACCCGCAGGTCGCTGCCGCCGCCGGCGTATTCCACCCGCCACAGCCGGGGTTGCAGCGGCGTCTGGGCGGCCTCGGCGTACTGCGCCGCCGTGATGAGCTCGCGGCTGCGCAGGATCCGCAGGGTCAGCAGCTGCTGGGTGCGCATCCAGCGGAAGCGCGACGTGGCGGTCTCGGGCGCGGTCTGGTCGTCTACCAGGTAGCGTCCCGGCGCGGGCAGCAGCCCCACCAGGAAGGCACTCTGAGCCAGGGTCAGGTCGGCCGGGTCCACCCCGAACACCGTGCGGGCCGCGTCGTAGATGCCCTTGCGCTGCCCGATGCCCAGCCACGGCAGACTGTTCACGCTCATGGACAGGATCTCGCGCCGGCCGTATTTCGCCGTCACCACCGGGGCCAGCACGAACTCGGTCGCCTTGCGGGTCATGACCAGGCCCAGGCCCCGGCGCCCAGTGTCGTAGTCGAAGTGGCCGGCCAGCACACTGTTTTTCAGGAGCTGCATGGTGATGGTGCTGCCGCCCGCGCCGCTCAGCAGGGCGCGGGGCAGCCGGCCCAGGTCCACCCCGACGTGCGAGAAGAAGCGCACGTCCTCCTTGCTCACGTAGGCCAGCAGAAAGCTGCGCGACACGCCGGTCAGCGGCACGCTCAGCGACTCGCGGCAGGGCACGGCGTTGGTGGCTCCGCCCTCGCGGCAGTGGTCAATGACGCCCAGCGGCGCGCCCCGGCGGTCCTGCACCTCGATGGGCTGCAGCTCGGCGCGCAGGTTCCAGGCCCGCGCCCACGCGCCGCTGTAGGCCGCGCCGCCCAGACCCAGCGCCATCGTGCCCAGGGTCAGCACGCCGACCGTCGCCAGCCCGGCGCGCAGCAGGCGCCGCCACGTCCAGGGCGCGGGCCGCCGGACGAAGGGGGTGCGCGGCCAGGGGCTCAGGGACTTCCAGAGCTGGGGCCGCCAGAGTTTCACGTTTCCTCCAGGACGGCGCGGCTCAACGCACCACGTCCGCCACGCCCACCGCCGCCGAGCGGAACTGCGCGGCCTGCCACAGCTGCGTCGCCAGCCCCGAGACGCCCACGAGCAGGATCGTCACTGTGCCGAGTACGGCCAGGGCCGTCACGGCCGTCGCCCAGGCCGAACGCGGCGCGCGGGCACGCGGGTCGGGCCGGGGAACGGTACGGGGCCGCGCGGGCCGTCTCTCGCGTTCGGGCTTCGGGGCACTGACAGGCAGGTTCGGCAGGGTGGGCAGTCCCGACGAGTAGGGCCGGGGCTTGCGGACAAAACTCATGGCCGGATTTTAGGAAGTCTCCATGAGATGCACACCCGACTTTCGGATGAGAACTTCGTCCTGGCGCACCGAAAAGCGGTGTGGGCACCTTTGCTGCGGATTCAGCGTTCCTCGCGGACGATGGGGCTTTAAACTATGTTCGACTCGTAGCGCCCCCAGATCCCGGGATACCCCCCGAAGCTTTCCCCGTTGTAGGCCACCCGCGAGACCCCGAAGCCGAAGGTGTACTCCGCGGCCGCGCTCAGGCGGAAACTGCGGTGGTACTGCCCATAGTCCTCAGCCCAGGGTCCACTTCCTGCGAAGGGTTTGACGGTCGCCGCGAGCCGGGCCACGACCTCCTCGCGCTTGAGGACCGAGACGAAACAGCGCGCTCCCGTTTTGCTTATACCCTCGCCGCAGAAGGTGTCGCAGTCAATCTCCTTGAACTCTTTTGCACCAAGCGTCTGCATGAGGGTCTTGTCGTGGTTGCGAAGAGTTGCAGGGTTGGGAGTCGCCGGCCGTGCGGCACAGGCAGCGGCTCCGCACAGAAGCCAGACCAGAGGGCAGATAGGGACGCCCCGGGTTATTTCGTCTCCCGGACGATGGGGCTGTAAAGCACGTCCGACTCGAAGTGGCCCCACACGCCCGGCTGGTCGCGGTAGATCAGGTCCTTGTAGGCGACCCGCGACACGCCGAAGCTGAAGGTATAGGCAGGGTCATGGCTCAGGCGGTAGAAACGGTCGAACTGGCCGTAGTTCTCGGCCCATTCCGCCCCCTCGGCGAAGGAGGCCACGCCCCTGGAAATCCGGGCGGTCAGTTCCTCGCGCTTCAGGGTCGAGACGAAGCAGTGGACGCCGCGCCGGGCCATGCCAGGACCGTACAGGGTGTCGCAGTCGAGTTCGCGGAAGGCCGGGCCGGTGAACAGGTCGAGAATCTGGCGGTCGTAGGCCGCGACGGTCTTCGTGGGATCTTTCATGGAGGCCGACCTCGGCGTGCCTGCGCACGATCCCAGGGCGGCGAGCAGCAGCAGGGCGCGGTAGGAAAGGTTCATTCGGGCCGCCAGGACTTCCAGACGACGGGCAGCCGCGCGCGCATCGTGTCGCGGACCCCCTGCGAGATCGGCACGCCGCTGGCCTTGTACTCGCCGAACGGGGTGTACTTCTTGGAGACGACCGGCACGCCCATCGTGCCGCCGAATACGGGGGCCGAGTAGTCGTTCTCGAAGGTGTCCAGCCCCAGGGTCTTGGCCATCTCCAGGTCCGAGGGCTGAAGGCTCAGGCGAGTGCTCTGCTCGATGACGGCTGTGGCCGCGACCTGAAAGCTCCGGAAGTCCCGGAAGCGCCCCTGGTCGCGGGCCAGGGCCTCGACCCTGGACATCAGGGTGTTCAGGACGATGTTCTGGTAGAACACCTCGGCGTAGGCGTTGTCGCTGCTCTTGGCCGACTTGTCGAACAGCCCGGCGGGCAGCGTCCGGATCGCCCGCGCAGCGAGGTCGCGCTGACCTTCCAGGACATGCCGGGGGTCGCGCGCTACCGGGTAGCTGCCCCCGAACACGCTGCGCACCTCGCGCGCGCCCTTGGGGGCCAGGGTCGCCTCGTCGCGCAGGCCGTTTTCGGCCAGAAATTTCAGGTCAGGGTTCTGGCCCGCCGCCCCGCCGCGTAGATAGGTCGTCAAGGCAGGGGTTACGTGGCCGGAACTGGCATTCTCGGCGGTCGTGTTGCCGAAGCGGGTCTGGGTGCCCTTCGGGCGACTCACGCGGTCGAAGTAGGCGATCTGGCCGGGCAGCGCGGCCTCGCCGGCGGTGGGTACCACGTCGCCGTCCACGCGGTAGTGCCGCGCCGAGATGGGCGCGGCCTTCCCGGGACCGGCGTTGTAGGCCGCGAGTTTCTGCACGGTCGCGCGGTCGATGTTGGCGGCCTGGAAGGTCACGACCTGCGCGACGTACTGCGGTTGCAGGGCCGTCACGATCTGCGCGATTGCCCCGCCCAAGCTGTGGCCGGTGGCGTAGACCCGCCCTCCCTTCAGGGCCGCCGCAAGGTTGGTGCGGATGAGGTCGGCGTTGGGCCGGTACTGCAGCCAGCCGACCTCGGCCGGGGCGAAGTCACCGATGAGGGTGTCCTGCGTGCCCTCCATACCCTCGTGGCGCGCCTGGCCCACGTTCTTGCCTTTCGCCCGCGCCTCGCCGGCCGACTGCTCGCCGGAGGGATCGTACTTCACGCCCTCAGTGCCCCGGAAGGCGGCGACCGGGTGCGGCCACTTCGCCCGGCCGGGCAGCGGATGGAAGACCCGCATCTGGAAGCCCCAGCGCCCCAGGACGAGTTCGCCGGCGCCGTACCCGAAGTGCGAGAGCAGCGCTCCCGGGTGGCTGCCCCGGCGCTCCTCGGTCGCCGCGCCGTTCAACTCCTCGGCGGTCTGGTCGCTGTAGCTCATGCCCACGGCGAGCTGTTCCAGAAAGCCGTCGAGGGTGAGTTGCGCGTCGCTCAGGGGCGGGGGCAGCAGCCGCAGCAGGGTCTCGCGGGTGCCCGCGTCGCGTACCGACTCGCCCAGCGCCGCAGACAGGCTCTTGTGCTGCGCGGCCTCATAGGCCGCCGCGACCGCCGGTCGCGTGCCCGCCGGAATGGCCTTGAGAAACCCGAGCAACAGCTCGAAGCCGCCGCCGCCCATCTCGTACTGCTCCAAGCCGGTGGTGGACGTAACCTGCGCGCCGTCGAAGGTGGGCGTGACGGTGGTGTGCGTGGTCGAGAGTTTGCGCGACGTGCCCTGCGTGAGATCGGACACCGCCTCGTCGCCCAGCAGTAGCGAAGACCCCAGGTTAGCGGCGGTGCGGCTGCCGGTGCCCAGGTTCATGAGCAGGCCCTGGCGCGCGAGTTCGTCGGTCAGGCGCCCGGTCGGCCGGAAGGTCTGGTGCGCGCGCAACAGTTCGGCGAGTTTGGCAGCGATGATCCCCGGCTCGGCGAGGTGCGACCCGATGAAGGCCGCGTTGCGGGTCACCTCGGCCGCCACCGGACCAGCGGGCTGGCGCGGCGCGGCCGTGGTCGTCTGGGGAGCGGCGGTCCGGGAAGCCGGGGCCGGCGTAGCCTGCTGGGCGGGTCGGGTCATACCACCTCACGAAAGGGGCGCGCACGCCACTGGAAGGGACGGGGAAACCGGTGAGCCGAGGCTAACACGGCCCGGCGGTCTATGCTGCCCGACTTCCGGCCCCTGGGGCGCGCGTGGTAAACTCCGCACTGTCAGCATGGCGTCAGCGTAAATCACCGGTTTCTCGTTCTCGAACCCCGGTTGTCCGAGCCGCTCCCGAACTGTCGGAAGCCCTTTCACGGACAAGAGCAGGGGCGAAAGGTAGGCGTATCTCTCATGGCAGAAGTGATCCTGGAGCACATCAACAAGCGTTACGGCACGAAGCACCACGCGGTAAAGGACTTCAACCTCCACATCGGAGACCGCGAGTTCATGGTGTTCGTCGGGCCGTCGGGCTGCGGCAAGTCCACCACCCTGCGCATGATCGCGGGCTTGGAAGACATCAGCGACGGCATCCTGAAGATCGGTGACCGCGTCGTGAATGACGTGCCGCCCAAGGACCGCGACATCGCGATGGTGTTCCAGAACTACGCGCTGTACCCGCACATGAACGTCTACGAGAACATGGCCTTCGGCCTGAAGCTGCGCAAGACGCCCAAGGAAGAGATCGACAAGCGCGTGCGCGACGCCGCCAAGATCCTCCAGATCGAGCACCTGCTGGGCCGCAAGCCCAAGGAGCTCTCGGGCGGTCAGCGTCAGCGCGTGGCGATGGGACGCGCCATCGTGCGTGAGCCCAAGGTCTTCCTTATGGACGAGCCGCTCTCGAACCTCGACGCCAAGCTGCGCGTCGAGATGCGCTCGCAGATCAGCCAGCTGCACCGCCGCCTGGGCGCCACCATTGTGTACGTGACCCACGACCAGGTCGAAGCGATGACGCTGGGCAACCGCATCGTGGTCATGCGCGACGGCATCATCATGCAGGTCGACACACCCATGAACCTTTACGATTTCCCGCAGAACAAGTTCGTGGCCGGCTTCATCGGCAGCCCCTCAATGAACTTTCTGTCGGGCAAGGTGCAGAACGGCGAATTCCTGATCGGCCAGAGCCGCGTGGCCCCGATGGGTCGCCTCGCCCAGAGCCTCAAGGCCTACGAGGGCAAGGAAGTGCAGATGGGTATTCGCCCCGAGCACGTCGGCGTGATGGGCATGACCGACCTGCCGCAGGGCACCAACGTGCTGCACGGGAAGGTCGTGGTCGTCGAGCCGCTGGGCGCGCAGACCGACCTCATCATTGAGGTGGCGGGCCAGAACATGACCGTCAAGGTCGAGGGCCAGGCCCTCGTGCAGCCCGGCGACGACATCCAGCTGGTTGTCGACCAGACCCGCCTGCACGCCTACGACACCACCACCGAGATGGCGATCGACCGCGGCACGCCTACCGGCACGCGCGGCCAGGCCGACACGCTGGGCCTGGGTTACGAATACCCCGGCATGGCGGCCAGCAATATCACGCCCGAGCGCGTCGTGATGGCCAAGAGCTGAGGCTCACCCGGCAGATGGAGGCGGCCCCCTTCTCGGGGGCCGCCTTCCTTTATTTTTATTCACACCCGCGAGCCGCTAGACTTGGGCGCAGCTTCATCTTCACGGCCCGCCGGGTTCGGGGGCCGGACCCACGCTCAAGGAGACCCATGAAAAAAGCACTGTTCGCGCTGACCGCCCTGGCCCTGCTCGCCAGCACTGCCCAGGCCCGCACCTGGGACGAGATCAAGAAGGCCGGCACCATCAAGATCGCCACGGAGGGCGCCTTCCCGCCCTTCAACGTGCTGACCGGCAAGGTGCTTTCGGGCTTCGAGGTGGACCTTGCCAACGCGCTCGCCGCGCAGCTCGGCCTGAAGGTCGAGTGGGTCACGGCGCCCTTCGACGGCCTGCTCATCGGCCTGCAGCAGAACCGCTACGACTTCGTGATCGCCTCGCACGGCATCACGCCCGAGCGCCAGAAGGCCGTGGACTTCACCGACCCGCACTACTGCACCGGTGGGGCCATCGTGACCAAGGTGGGCGGCCCCAAGACCGCGGCGAGCCTGAGCGGCAAGATCGTGGCCGTACAGGTGGGCACGACCTACCTGACCAACGTGCAGAAGCTCTCGGGCGTCAAGACGCTCGTGTAC
The DNA here is from genome assembly GCF_001424185.1 of Deinococcus sp. Leaf326. Lineage (NCBI taxonomy): Bacteria > Thermotogati > Deinococcota > Deinococci > Deinococcales > Deinococcaceae > Deinococcus > Deinococcus sp. Leaf326. The sequence goes on from NZ_LMOM01000013.1 coordinate 24,239, forward strand.
CCCAAGGACACCGACGCCCAGACCGCCCTGATGACCGGCCGCGCCGCTGCCTGGGTAGGCGACAAGTTCACGGGTCTGGACCTCGTCAAGGCGCAGAAGGGCCTGCAGCAGGGTGACCTGCTGTTCAAGGAACAGATCGCTATGGCGGTCAAGAAGGGCAACACCAGCCTGACCAAGGAACTCAACGCCGCGCTGGCAAAGGCCGAGAACAACGGCACCTACGCCAAGATCAGCGGCAAATACTTCGGGCAGGACATCCGCTGTAAGTAAGTCCGGGCCCGGGCAGCCTCCGGGTGAATGGAAAGGCGGAGGGCCCAGACCTTCCCCACGGGTGGGACGCTTCCGGACGGGAGCGTCCTCCTTCTTGCTGCTTGGAGCAGCCCCCGCCCGCCGCGCCGTGAATGTGGCATGATTCACCCAATGTTCCCGAACAATGTCATGCAGTTCGCTGTTCAGGGTGGCCGGTGACGGCGTCTCCTCCCGGCCGCGCCCGGCCACAGGGTGGCCACCTGCTGCTGTGGGTGGTGGGGTCGGTCGTCGCCTTTCTCGTCCTGTTCTGGATCATCACGCTGGCGCTGCAGCTGCCTCTTTGGCCCGAAGCCATCAGTCAGAACGCGGCCCTGTTCGTGTCGGGCGCGCGCACCACGTTGTACCTCACGCTCGTCAGCGGGGTGATTGGCTTGGTGCTGGGAATCCTGCTGGGGCTGTGGAAGATGAGCAGCAACCGCATTCTGGCGGCTCCCGCCAGTTTCATCGTGTGGGTGGTGCGCGGCACTCCGCTGTACGTGCAGCTGCTCTTTGCCAACTACGCCCTGCCCGTGCTGTTCCCGCCCTTCGGCAGCCTGCTGACCTGGGCCGACTCCTGGCCTTTTCTGGAGGTGGGCTCGGTATTCGTGGCGGCGGTGTTCGCGCTGTCGCTCAACGTGGCGGCCTACAACGCCGAGGTCGTGCGCGGCGGCGTTCTCGGCGTGCCGCGCGGCCAGACCGAGGCGGCGCGCTCGCTGGGCCTGAGCGGCGCGCAGACCATGCTGACCGTGGTTCTGCCCCAGGCCCTGCGCCTGAGCCTGCCCGCACTGGTCAACAACATCGTGGCCCTGCTCAAGGACTCGTCGCTGGCGGCCACCATCGCCGTGACCGAGCTGACCCGCATCGCCGATCAGGTGCGCTCCAGCACCTTCCAGCCCATTCCGGCGTTGGCGGTTGCGGCCTGCGTGTACCTCGCCCTCACCACCGTCCTGACCCTGTTCACCGATCAGCTCGAAAAACGGGTGCGGATCGCCAGCCGCTGAACCCCGCAGTCCAGCTTGGGTCTTTCTTGAGTCGAGAGAATGACTGTGGCGTCAGTTCCTAAGCTGACCGTATGACTGGAACCGCGCGGCAGGTGACGATCGTCCTCGTGACGGTATTGACGATAGTGATGAATTATCTCAGTAACGCCCTGCCCCTGTTCGGGCGCACAAACGCTCAGGTGAGCGACAATCTGCCGAACGCCTTCACCCCAGCAGGTCTGACGTTCGCCGTGTGGGGCGTGATCTACTTGGGTCTGACAGTGTTTGCGGTGTACCAGGCCCTGCCCGCCCAGCGCAGCCCCCGCTTCGACCGGCTGTTCTGGCCCTATTTGGTGTCCAGCCTACTGAACGTGTCCTGGTTGTTCGCCTTCCAGAGTCTCAACCTGGGCCTGAGCGTGCTGGTGATGCTGGGGCTGCTCGTCACTCTGATCACGTTGTACCTGCGTGTACGCAGCCTGAAGCCCCTGGGGGCCGAGTACGCCGCGCTTCAGGTGCCGGTGAGTCTGTATCTCGCCTGGATCTGCGTGGCGACCATGGCGAACGTGACCGCCTTTCTGGTGTTGCAGGGCCTCGGCACGGGGGTGCTGGGCCTGAACGGCCCGCTGTGGAGCGCGCTGCTGGCCGTGATCGCCGGGCTACTGGGCACGGTGTTCCTCGCCCGTTTCCGGGATGTGGCCTTTGCGCTCGTGCTGCTCTGGGCCCTGTACGGGGTCTACGCCGCCCGGCCCGACGTGTGGGCGGTCGGCGTGGGGACGGCCCTGGCCGCCGCCCTGCTCGTGCTGGGGGTCGTTGGGACACTGCGCCGCCGTCGGCTGGCCGGAAGCCCGGTGTAGTGGCCGCCTAGCCTGTGAGCTACGACAACCGAAACGGCCGCGCCCTCCCGATCTGTGGGGGGCTTTTTCTGACTCTGGAGAAGACCGCACTCCGGCTGTGCCGCCGCCTCCAGAGGCCACATGACGAAAACGCCGCCCAGGATTCCGGGCGGCGTTTTTGAAAATGAATGGGATTACTGGGCGCTGCGCGGGTCGAGCACATCCCGCAGGCCGTCGCCCAGCAGGTTGAAGCCCAGTACGGTCAGGAAGATGGCGAGACCGGGGAAGATCATCGTCCAGGGCGCGTCGATGTAGTACTGGCGCGAATCCGAGATCATGGTGCCCCACTCGGGCAGCGGAGGCTGCGCGCCGATCCCCAGGAAGCCCAGCGCCGCGACCTCAATGGTGGCGGTGGCGATACTCAGGGCACCCTGCACGATCAGCGGTGAGAGGCTGTTGGGGAGCACGTGCCGGAAGATCATGCGGCCCTGCGAGGCCCCCAGCGCGCCCGCCGCCTGCACGTATTCGCGCTCGCGGGTACTCAGCACGACGCTGCGTGCCAGGCGGATATACACCGGCACCTGGACCAGCGACACTGCGATCATGGCCGTGACCAGTTGTGGACTGCCCAGCGCGAAGAGGTCGTTGAGCCCCCGGATGAGGAAGGGTGGATTGTCGCTCGAAAAGATGCTGGCGAACCCGATGGCAAGCAGGATGCTGGGGAAGGCGAGCATCACGTCGCTGAAGTAACCGAGAATCGAGTCCAGCCAGCCGCCGAAGTACCCGGCCAGCACGCCCAGCAGCGTCCCGATGACGAGCGCGAGCAGCGTACTGACCACGCCGACCTTGAGGCTGATGCGGGTGCCGTGCAGCACGCGGGTGTAGATGTCGCGCCCCAGGTTGTCGGTGCCGAAGGGCGCGGCCAGCAGGTTGCGCCGCCCGGTCGCGGGGTCGGTGTAGGTCTCGGCCGCCGCACTGTCCCACAGCGCCGTGAGGCTGGGCGGCTTGAGGTTCAGGGCGTAGTTGCGGTCGGTGGTGGGGTCGTAGGGCCGCAGGACCGGCGCCAGGATCGCCAGCAGCACGAACAGGGCCACGATCACGGCCCCGATCTTGCCGGGCGTGCTGCGCCGGAAGCGTCGCCAGAACAGGCTCTGGCCCTTCTTGGCGGGTTTAGCGGGTACGGAGGTCGTGGTCATGGCTTCACCTGGGCGCTCATCGGTACTGGATCCGGGGGTCGAGGGTGGCGTAGCTCAGGTCCACGAGCAGGTTGGTCACGCTGACGATGAGCGCCGCGAAGATCACGCCCCCCTGGATGATCGGGTAGTCGCGCAGGCTGATGGCGTCGTAGATCCACGAGCCCAGCCCCGGCCACGAAAAGATCGTCTCGGTGAGGACGGCCCCGCCGAGCAGCGCGCCGGCCTGAAGCCCAATGACGGTCACGACCGGCAGCAGGGCGTTGCGCAGCGCGTGCTTGATGACCACGCGGCTGCCGGCCAGCCCCTTGGCGCGGGCGGTACGCACGTAGTCCTGCCCCAGCACGTCGAGCAGGCTGCTGCGCGTGATGCGGGCGACGATGGCCAGTGGAATGCTGCCCAGCGCGATGGCCGGCAGGATCAGGTGACGCACGGCGTCCCACGAAGCGGCGGGCTGCCCGCGCAAAAAGCCGTCGAGGACGTACAGGCCTGTCACCGGTTGCAGGTCGGTCTCGTTGCCCAGCCGCGCCGAGGGCGGCAGCCAGCCGAGTTTGACGGCGAAGAAGTAGGAGAGCAGGAGGCCGAGCCAGAACACCGGCATACTCACGCCCACCAGGCTGATGGTGGTGGCGAGGTTGTCCCAGATGCTGTTGCGGCGTAGCGCCGCCAGAATTCCGGCGGGCATCCCCACAATGAGCGCGAACAGCATCGCCCACAGGCTCAGCTCGGCCGTGGCCGGAAAGCGCACCTTCAGTTCGCTGCTCACCGGGATGTTGCTCTGGATGCCTTGGCCCAGGTCGCCCTGAAGAAGCGCGACGATGTACTTGGGATACTGGGCGTCGAGCGGATTCTGCAGGTTGAAGAACCAGGGCTTGTTGAGCCCCAGCTGCTCACGCAGGGCGGCGGCCGATTCGGCGGTGGCGCGCTCTCCTAGCAGCGCGACGGCCGGGTCGCCGGGAATCGAGCGCACGAACACGAACACGACCAGGCTGATGCCCAGCATGACCAGCACGGTCCGCAGAATGCGGCGGATCAGGTAACTGCCCAACGGGGGCCTCCTTGAAACGGGAAAAGACAAGTCATCGTGACTCAGGGTACAAAACGGTCCCGGCCACCGGATGGGAAAGCAGCCCCGGATTGTACCGGGTCAAAAAACAGGCCAAAGAAAACGGGGCAGGCCACCGCAGGGGCCTACCCCAGGACGCTCACGCACAGAGGGGCCGGCCCCCCACCTGGATCGGAGGGACCGGCCCCGCGCCGCCTTACTTGCCGACGACGCTGATGGAGTTGAAGGCTTCGCTGCCCAGGGGGCTGGGCACCCAGCCCTTGACGTAGGTACGCGCGGCGGCCAGCGGCTGGCTGTGCACCATCGGCAGGCGGTAGGCCGCGTTGTAGGTGAACTCGTGCAGCTGCGAGTAGGCCTTGGCCTTGGCGGCCTGGGTGGTCGCGGCGCGGCCCTGCTCGAGGAGATTCTGCACCGTGATCGAGTTCCAGCCGATGTCGCTCGACCCGTTGGGGCCGTAGTAGGCGCCGTAGAAGTTGTCCGGGTCGCCGTAGTCGCCCGTCCAGCCGATCATGTACATGTCGAAGCCGGGGGCCTTGTTGCGGTCTTCGAGGTACTTGGCCCAGTCCTCGGTCTTGAGGTTGACCTTCACGCCGATGGCCGAGAGGTCGGCCGCGATGGCCTCGGCGATGGGCTTGGGGTTGGGGAAGTACGGGCGGCTGACCGGCATGTACCACAGGTCCACCGAAAAGCCGTTGGGATAGCCGGCGGCGGCCAGCATCTTCTTGGCGGCGGCGGGGTCGTACTTGTAGTCGGCCGGCACCTTGCCGCTGTTGGCCCAGGCCAGCACGGGCGGCAGGAAGCTGGCGTTGCTGGTGCCCAGGCCGTTCCAGAAGGCGTTCACGATGGCCTTCTTGTTGATGGCCATGCTGATGGCCTGCCGGACCTGGCTGTTCTTCAGGTACTGGTTGCGGTTGTTGAGGCTCAGGAAGCCCACGTTGAAGCTCGGGCGCTTGACGGCCACGAGGTTCTTGTCACCCTGCACCGACTTCAGGCTGTCCGGGGTCAGGTCGTTGGCGAAGTCGATGGTGCCGGCCTTCAGTTCGTTCAGGCGCTGCGAGGCGTCCTTGATCGAACGGATGACGACCGTGTCCACCTTGGCCTTGGTGCCCCAGTACGCCGTGTTCGCCTTGAGGGTCACGCGGTCGCCGGTGCGCCAGCTCTGGAAGATGAAGGGGCCGGTGCCGACCGGGGTGCTGGCGGGCGTGCCGTACTTGGCTCCGTCCTTCTTGATGGCCGTGGGCGAGGCGATGCCGAAGTAGCCGGCGGCGATCACGTTGGGGAACACGCTGCTGGCCTTGTTCAGGTCCACGCGCACGGTGGTGTCGTTCACCTTGACGATGTTCTTGATGACGGCCGTCGAGTCACCCTTGAAGCCGCCCAGCAGGTCGCCCACGATCTCGTAGGTGCGGCCCTGGTTGCGGAAGCCGTAGGGGTGCGCCTTGTCCCACCAGCGCGAGAGGTTGAACACCACGGCGTCGGCGTTCAGGGGGGTGCCGTCGTGGAACTTGACGCCGGGGCGCAGCTTGAAGGTCCAGCTCGTGGCGGCCGCGTTCGAGCTCCACGAGGTCGCCAGACCGGGCACGAGGTCGGTGGTGCCGTCCTTGAAGTCCACCAGGGTGTCGTAGATCTGGCGCTGGACCAGAATCGAGATGCCGTCGGTGATGTTGCCCGATTCCAGGCTCACGGGTTCGCCGTTGCCCCCGAACACCAGGGTTCCGGCGGCAGAGGCGCTGGGCAGCGCGGCGAGCAGGGCGGTCGTCAGCAGCAGTTTCTTCATGGGTCCTCCGGGGATCTGACACGCGCCAAGGCCTCCCCGCAGCCGAATGGCGCGGAGCTTGGGCGTGGCAGCAGCGAAAAAGTAGGCGATGCGCTCAGCCTATGCGGCGGCTTAACCACTGTCAAGACAACGCTCATAGTTACGCAGGATGGTGACCAAGCCCCTATATGTGTCTGGAGAGACCGGTCGGAAGGCCTGAGGACGGAACGCGGGACCTGTGGCGGTCTACCCCTCCACAGAGCCGACGGTTGGGGGCAGGAGAGACGAGCACGCCCGCATTACGTTCAGGGCAGAAAGGCGCTATGCTGGAGCGATGACTGCCGCGCCCCCCTCCCTGACCCGCCGCGCCCTCGACGTTCTCCAGTCGGTGTGGGGCTACGGCGAGTTCCGGGGCGTGCAGGGCGAGATCGTCGAGCAGGTGGCCGGCGGCGGCGACGCCCTGGTCCTGATGCCGACCGGCGGCGGCAAGAGCTTGTGCTACCAGTTGCCCAGCCTGCTGCGCGACGGCGTGGGGGTGGTCGTCTCGCCCCTCATCGCCCTGATGAAGGACCAGGTGGATACCCTGCGACAGCTCGGCGTGCGGGCCGCCTTCCTGAACTCGACGCTGAGCCCCGAGGGCGCGCGCGAGGTCGAGTCGGCGCTGCTGGCTGGTGAACTCGACCTGCTGTACGTCGCCCCCGAGCGCCTGCTGCTGCCGCGCACGCTGGACCTGCTGGAGCGCGCTCCGGTGGCGCTGTTCGCCGTGGACGAGGCGCACTGCGTGTCGCAGTGGGGCCACGACTTCCGGCCCGAGTACCAGGGCCTGGGCGTGCTGCCCGCGCGGTATCCCCATATCCCGCGCTTGGCCCTGACCGCCACCGCCGACGACCGCACGCGCGCCGACATCCTGCGGGTGCTGGGGCTGGAGGACGCGCCGCAGTTCGTCTCTTCGTTCGACCGCCCCAACATTCAGTACCGGGTGGCGAACAAGGAGGGGCCCAAGACGCAGCTTCTGGATTTCATCCGCGCTGAGCATATGGGTGATGCGGGCATCATCTACTGCCTGTCGCGCAAGTCGGTCGAGGAGACGGCGAAGTGGCTCCAGACCCAGGGCGTGGACGCGGTGGCCTACCACGCGGGGCTCTCGCCGCGCGAGCGTAACTCGGCGCAGGAGCGCTTCCTGAACGAAGAAGGCGTCATCGTGGTCGCCACAGTCGCCTTCGGCATGGGCATCGACAAGCCCAACGTGCGCTTCGTCGCGCACCTCGACCTGCCCAAGAGCATGGAGGGCTACTACCAGGAGACGGGCCGCGCCGGGCGCGACGGCCTGCCCAGCACGGCCTGGATGGTCTACGGCCTGGCCGACGTGGTGAACGTGCGCCGGATGCTCTCGCAGAGCGACGCGCCCGAGGAGGTCAAGCGGGTTGAGGCGGGCAAGCTCGACGCCCTGCTGACCTACTGCGAGGCCGCGACCTGCCGCCGCCAGGTGCTGCTGGCCTATTTCGGCGAGGAACTGCCGCGGCCCTGCGGCAACTGCGACGTGTGCCTGAATCCTCCGCAGGTGCGCGACATGACCCGCGAGGCGCAGATGGCGCTGTCGGCTGCCATCCGCACCGGCAACCGCTACGGCGCCGCCTACCTGACCGACGTGCTGCTGGGCAACGCCACCGAGAAGGTGCTGGGCCAGGGCCACCAGAGTCTGCCGACCTTCGGGGTGGGCAAAGTGCACGGCGAGAAGGTCTGGCGCGGGGTGCTGCGCCAGCTCGTCAGCCTGGGCTACCTGACGGCGGGCGAACACCACGGCCTCTCGGCGACCGGCAAGGCGCGCGCCCTGTTGCGCGGCGAGGAGTCGCTGCTGCTGCGCGAGGACGCCCTGCAACCGGCGACCCGCGTGCGTGAACGCGGCGCCCGCGCCGGCGCCGGGGCGGCCCCGGTGGCCCCGGCCGACGCTCCGCTGTTCGCGGCGCTGCGCGCGTGGCGGCTAGAGCGGGCGCGCGCGCTGGCGGTGCCCCCCTACGTGATCTTCAGTGACGCGACCCTCAAGGGCATCGCCGAGCTGCGGCCCGGCAGCCACGCCGCGTTGGGCACCGTGAGCGGCGTAGGCACGCGCAAGCTGGCCGACTACGGCGACGAGGTGCTGCAGGTCGTGCGCGACCATCCGGCGGACGGTGCGGCAACCCGCATCCCTGCCAGTGCCACCCCCGCCGAGCAGGGCGCGCGGGACAACACGGCGATTCTGGACCGGTTGCGTGGACGTCCGGTCGCCGCCTCGCCACTGCTGGCGGCGGAGGCCGGTCTGCCCCCCAACCCCGGCGCCGCGCCGCAGGTGGCCGAGGCCCTGCGCGAGCTGCGGCGCGAGCTGTCGCGCGAGAGCGGGCACAGCGCCTTCGTGGTGTACCCGAACGCGGCGCTGGAGGCCCTGGCCCAGGCGCAGCCGCGCACACTGGGGGCGCTGCGGGGCGTACCGGGCCTAGGCGAAAAGCGCATCGCGGCCTATGGCGAGCGCATCGTGGACGCGGTGAACACGGCCCTGGGCGACTGAGGGGAACGCGCGGTTCTGCCCGTGACTGGACCGCTTATTTCTGCCGGTCGAGTCGCCCCGCCTGCGCCTCGGTCTCCTTCTGTAGGAAATAGTTCAGGGCAGTGCGGATCAGGGCGATGGCTCCCAGCTTGCCGATGTCCTCCCACGACGGCGCGATGGCCGTGAGCAGGATATCGGCGGCGAGCAGGAATTCCAGCGACACCGCCAGCCAGCGGCCCAGGCCCAGGCGCAGGCTTTCTTTGCGCTCGTCGTCGTCGCGGTCACGACGGGCGAAGACCAGCAGCGAGCGCCACAGCGCCTCGGCGACGGCCACCGCAATGATGATGGCCGCCGCCAGTTCGGCCGCGTGCGAGACGAAGCGCGCGCCGAGCTGCACGTAGGTTTCGAGCTGATCTATGAAGTTCACTGGAATTCAGGGTCTCGCCGGGATCAGAGGCGCATCGCCAGTTCGACGGCTTCGCGCAGGCCGCCGTCGTCCACGTGGGCAACCGTGTAGCGGGCGGCGGCCAGGGCGGGGGGTTCGCCGTTGCCCATCGCCACCGGGTGCCCGACCACGCGCATGGCCGACACGTCGTTCTCGCCGTCGCCCACCATCATCACGCGCTCCAGTGGAATGCCGTACTGCCCGGCGATGCGGGTCACGGCGCTGCCCTTGCTGACCCCGGCGCGGGTCGCGCTGATGAACATCACGTCCTGCATGACCGGGCTGCCCGACGGGTGCAGGTCCAGGCCTTCGTGCGGCTCGCCCACCACCTCGGCCTCCTGTGCGCGCGGCACGACCCACTGCACCCGGACCCGCGTGCCCTGCAGCGACTCGGGCGCGCGCGGCGTGTAGGGCACGCCCAGCAGCGTGGCGTGACGCCGAGCGTAGTCGCCGGGCTTGGTGACGGCGAATTCGGTATCGGTATAGATCTCCAGCAGGCGGTCCATGGCGTGGGCGTGGGCGATCAGGCGGGGTAGGGCGTCCTCCGGGAACGCTTCCGAGAGGCTCTTGCCCGTCTCGGCGTTGACCACGCTCGCCCCGTTCTGGAAGACGTGCCAGCCATCGGGGTCCAGGCGCCGGGCGTAGTCCAGGGCGTTGCCGATGGCCGGGCGGCCGCTGCACAGCGCGACGCGTACCCCCTGGGCGCGCGCGTCCGCCAGCGCCGCCCACACGTCGTCCCGCACCACGTTGCCGGTGCCGACCAGCGTTCCGTCTACATCTACACAAATGAGTCCCAACATGGGCGCCAGTCTAGGGGGCCGTGGTCGGGCGACTGGCCGGGCGGGGTGGACAGCTTCTCCTCACGGCTTCTTCACGTCCAGGGGATGTCGGGGTCGGCCGGCGGTCAGCGGCGCGGCCAAACGCCCTGGCGCTCCACCGTGGCGCAGCCGCCGACATGGACGGCCACGACTTGATCGCCGCGTACCTCGACCTCCACCTCAACCTCGCCGGGGGTGCCCAGCGCGTGCCCCTGGTAGATGACGCCGCAGGCCCGGCCCGAGCGCAGCGGCAGGCGGCCCTGCGCGGCCAACAGGCCCAGCAGGGCGCCGCCCGCACTGCCGGTCACGGGGTCTTCGGGAATGCCCAGCACCGGGGCGAAGTCGCGCGCGGCGAACCGGGAGACCCCGAGCGGTGCGTAGGCGTACACGCTGTCCACGCCCAGGTGGCGGCTGAGCTGCGCAATGGCTTCCAGGTCCGGCTCCAGGGCGTCGAGCAGGGCGCTGTCGAGCAGCGGGACGAACACGCTCCACAGCCCCGTGCTCGCGGCGGCCAGCGGCAGGCCCCGGTGAATCATGCGCGAGTCGAGGCCCAGGGCGGCGGCCAGCTCGGCGCGCCGTTCGCGTTCTACCGGGCGGGACTCGTGGCGCGGCTGCTCCATCCAGACCTGCCAGGGCACGCCCGCCTCGCACAGCAGTCGCAGCGGCACCCGGCCCATCAGGGTGTCCAGCGCCAGCGCCTCGCCGGCCCAGTGGCCTTCCTGCGCCAGCAGCAGCCCCAGCGCCACGGTCGCGTGGCCGCAGAACGCCACCTCCTGCGTGGGCGTGAAGTACCGCACCCGCACCAGTTCTCCATCCATACGGGTCACGAAGACCGTTTCGGGAGCGCCGACGAAGGCGGCGAGACGCTGCATCTCGCCTTCGGAGAGCCCTGCGGCGTCCAGAACCACGCCCGCCCGGTTGCCGTGGCCCGGCGTGCGGGTGAAGGCGCTGACCTCGCTGTATAGGGTCATGCGGCCGAATCTAGCGCATCGGGTCGCCGCTCCCGCTCCGGCGCGGTCCACCGTTCCAGAACTGGAGGTCGTCGAGCTGCCCCTGCGCGGCCTGCGCGGCGAGGCGCCCGAGCACGTCCGGCCGGAAGGCCAGCGAGAGGGCGCCGCCGGGCAGGACGGTCAGGGCCAGGAAGCCGGCCGCCTCGGGCACCTCGAACAGCGCCGCAGGACGACCGAACACGGCGCCGACCCCCTCGCGCAGCTGCCAGACCGTGCCGTGCGGGTCGGGGCCGTCGGCCTGGAACAGCGCCGGACCGCACAACCGCGCCTGCACCCGCGTCCAGCCGGAGGTGTCGGGCGACGGCACTGCCTCGAACAGAAGTGGGAGGTCGGCGGCAAACCCGGAACCGCTCGGGCTTCCCGCTTCTGCCCCACCGGTCAGACGGAAGGTGAGGACCCGGCCCCGGCTGCGCTGGAAATCGGCGCCGGTGAGCGACACCCCGACCAGGGCCAGGGGGCCGGGCTGGAGGTCGCCGGCCTCCCGGCGCAGGGCCCGGTCGAGGGCGGCGCGCACCTGCTCGGCGCTCAGACCGGCGAGGGCGGGCGCCGGTGCGCCGGTGTCCGGGGCGAGCAGGACCCCGTTTTGGAAGGTGGCGTAACGTCGCCGGGGTTGGTGGCCGGTGGTCAGATCGTCGCTCGTGGGATAGCCCAGGGGGCCGCGTTCCCAGCCGGCCGCCCCCCAGGCCTCCCGCAGGGTGCCGCGCAGCGCCATGGGTCCGGTGTCCGGATGCCAGTACACCGACCCGCCCGTGAAGTGGGCGCAGCGGCCCTGGCCGTCCGGGGTGTGCTGAATACCGGTAAGGGGCAGGCCGAGGTCGCCGTCAGGGCCACCCAGCGCCCCGTACTTGTCGCGCACGGCTCCGTACAGCTCGTGTGCCCCGCCTGAGGGCGAGAAATACATGTCGGCGTGTTCGTAGCGCACACGGTGGCCGCCCGGCACCGCCTCGCAGCCCGAGATGGCCGCGCCGGTCAGCCCTACCCCCAGCATCGCGGCGCGGGCGGCGATGCTGCCGCTGGGATCGGTGTCCAGCGTCACGTTGCTCGCCCACAGCCGGATCTCGGCACCAGGTCCCCCGGCGGGAGGCGGCCCGAGCCGCAGGACGCAGGGCCGCGTCTCGCCAGGGGCCAGTTTGAATCGGAAGGTCCGGCCTCCGGGCGCGGCCTGAGCCCCGGCCGCGCCGGAACCCGCCGGCGCCGGTGCTGTGCCCTCCGACAGCCACGCCTGCCCGCTGAGCTGCACGTGACCGTGGGGAGCGCGGCGGCATACAAGCCTCAGCTCGGCCTGGACCCCGTCGCCGCACAGGCAGGCCGTGGCCTCCCCGACCACTGAAACCCCTAGCAGCAACGTGCCCGCATGCAGGAGGGGAGGGGGGCCTGCGGCGTCCCGCGGACAGGACGGCGTGAACCGCATCTCGACCGAATAGTCCACCCTGTTCTGCATGACGGTCTCCCTTGTGGCGCAGTGTGAAGCCGGCGCGCCCCACGCTAGGTACTCGCCCGTTGCGCGGCCGTTGCAGCCTGCTCCGGGTGCAAGTGTGAGCTGGTCCGGAGTTCTCTTCCCAGGAGGGTTGCAGGGTTGGAAGGATGAGCGTCCGAGACCACCCAGCCCCTGGCCCCCCACCCGACCCCGAAGAGCTCGCTCGGCGCCTGGGGCAAGCGGTCCGGGCGATGCACCGCTTGGTGAGCGGAGGCGTCATGCGCAACATGCAGGACGAGAAACAGGAGCAGGAACTGTCGTTCTCGCAGGTGGCGGCGCTGCACCAGCTGCGCGACGGCGAGATGACCGTGACCGCCCTGGCCCAGTGCACCAGCCTGAGCCTGCCGGCCGCGAGCCACCTGGCTGAGCGCCTCGTGCGCCGGGAACTGATCGGGCGGGCCGAGAACCCGGACAACCGCCGCGAGAAGCTCCTGACCCTGACCGACCTGGGCCGCGATCACCTCGCGCGGATGGACACCGCCTTCAGCGATACCTATGTCGCCCTGTTCGCCCGCGTCAGCCCCGAACTGCTGGCGGCCACCGAGGCCAACCTGCGCGCCCTGGTCCGTGAGCTCACGTCCGGGCCGCCCGCTGACGCGGCTCCGGGCCCTTCTCCAGAGACGCCCTGACCGTCCTCGGGAAAGGGCAATGTCCACCACACGCAGGATGCCGAGCCCCACGGGGCCGCCCCGCCAGAAGGACGCGGAGCTGGTTCTGGTCCACCTTGAGGAGCAATGTGGCCGCCCACTCCAGAGTCCCGGCCGGCGAGACGAGAGTCATTTTTCTTTGCTGTCCTCTCGACAGCCCGCCCGGCTCCTCATGAGTAGTGCCTTACGCTGACCGCCATGACGCAGACCGTGGCCGACCCTGTCCCGACCCTCACTCCTGTAGCCGATATCGGCGTGATCGGGCTGGCGGTCATGGGCGAGAACTTGATCCTGAACATGGCGAGCCGGGGCTTTACGGTCGCGGCCTTCAACCGCACGGTGAGCCGCGTGACTGGCTTCACGGCAGGCCGGGCCAGCGGCAAGACCGTCGTGGGGGCCGAGTCGCTGGAGGGTTTCGTGGGGCTCCTCAAGCGGCCGCGCAAGGTCATGCTGATGGTCAAGGCGGGCGCGCCGGTCGACGAATTCATCGCGCACCTGCGGCCCCTGCTGGAGCCGGGCGACATCATCATCGACGGGGGCAACAGCCACCCGGCCGACTCGACGCGCCGCACGCGTGAGCTGGACAAGGACGGGCTGCTGTTCGTCGGTACCGGAGTCAGTGGCGGCGAGGAAGGCGCCCTGACCGGTCCCAGTATCATGCCCGGCGGCAACCCGGCGGCGTGGGAGGCGGTGCGCCCCATCTTTCAGGGCATCGCGGCGCGCGTCGCAGACGGCACGCCCTGCTGCGACTGGGTGGGGCCGGAGGGCGCCGGGCATTTCGTGAAGATGGTGCACAACGGCATCGAGTACGCCGACATGCAGATGATCGCCGAGAGCTACCACCTCCTGCGCGCTCAGGGTGGCCTGAGCGCGCAGGAGACGGCGCAGGTCTTCGCCGAGTGGAACCGGGGCGAGCTGAACTCGTACCTCATCGAGATCACGGCCGACATCCTGACCAAGACCGACGACCGGACCGGCGAGCCGTTGGTGGACCAGATTCTGGACGCCGCGGGCCAGAAGGGCACCGGCAAGTGGACCAGCGTGGCCGCCCTGGACGCCGGCAGTCCCGCCGCGACGATCACCGAGGCGGTGTACGCCCGCGCCATGAGCGCCCTGAAGGAAGAACGGGTGGCCGCGAGCGCCGAGCTGCGCGGTCCGGCCGCCGTGCCCGTCCCTGACCGCGTGGCCTTCGTGGAGGAGGTGCGCCGGGCGCTGTACGCCTCCAAGATCGCGGCGTATGCCCAGGGCTTCCAGCTTCTGCGGCTCGCGGCGGCCGACGCCGGCTGGACGCTGGACTTCGGGGCCATCGCCATGATGTGGCGCGGCGGGTGCATCATCCGGGCACAGTTCCTCGACCGCATCAAGGAGGCCTATGCCGCCGACCCCGCGTTGCCCAACCTGCTGCTCGCGCCCTACTTCCGCGAGGCGGTGGGCGAGCACCAGGAGGCGTGGCGCCGGGTTGTCGCGTCGGCGGCCCTGGGCGGCGTGCCGGTGCCGGCCTTCGCCAGCGCCCTGGCCTACTATGACGGCTACCGCACGGCCCGCCTCCCCGCCAACCTCATCCAGGCGCAGCGCGACTACTTCGGCGCGCATACCTATGAGCGGGTGGACGGCCCGCGCGGCGAGTTCCACCACACCAACTGGACCGGGCGCGGCGGCGATACGGCCAGCACGACCTACAACGCCTGAGCAGCTGCGTGCTGGGGCGGCGGTGACGCGGTCCGCTGCCCTGCCTGGCCCTTCCGCTCAATGGGCCGCCGCCGATCTTTCTCAAGGGCGTCCCTTCTGCCCAAGAAGCGCCGGCCGGGTAGAGAATGTCGCCGCAAAAGTGCAGAGATTCCGGCGCCTTCCCAGGAACTCGTCATTCCCGCTGCGACTTCCCTAGACTGGCGCCATGACCGTGCCGGAGCCGCTCAATCTCGCCGCCGCCTTTGCCGGCTTCACCGAAACCTACGCGCCGCGCGTCGCGGCCGAACTCAATGGGCAGATGGTCAAGCTCGCCCGAATTCAGGGCCGTTTCGTGATGCACGCGCACGAGGGCGAAGACGAACTGTTTCTCGTGCAGCGCGGCGAACTCCTGATGCACTTCGAGGACGGCCCGACCCGCACCGTGCGCGAGGGCGAGCTGCTGGTGGTGCCGCGCGGCGTGCGCCACTGCCCCGACGCCGCCGAGGAGTGCTGGGTGCTGCTGTTCGAGCCGGCAACGACCGTGAACACCGGCGACGTGGGCGGCGAGCGGACCCGCGATGCTGTCCCTCTGACAGACACCGCACCTCTGGACGAGCGCGCATGACCGTGGCCCTGTACCACCGGCCGGGCCAGGACGGGCAGGCCCTGACCTTCACCGCCGAGGTGCGGGCAGTGGGGGAGAGTGGGGGCACGCCCGAGGTCATGCTCGACCGTACGGCCTTCTACCCCGAGGGCGGCGGCCAGAGCGGCGACGCGGGGCGGCTGGTGTGGGCGGGCGGCGAGGCGGCCGTCGAGGACACCCGTAAGGACAAGGCCAGCAGCGAGGTGTGGCACCGCCTCGCGCCCGGCGCGGCCCTGCCCCTGCCCGGCACGACCGTGGGCGGTGAGGTGGACGCCGCGCGGCGTGCCCGCCACATGCAGCGCCACAGCGGCGAGCACCTGCTGGCCCAGGCCTTCGCGCGGGTGAACCCCGCCTTCGAGGTGGCAGCTGTGAGCATGACCGGCCCCGAGTGTCACCTCGACCTGCGCGGCGACCCAACCGAGGCTGACGTGCGCGCCGCCGAGGCTCTGCTGCGCGTGACCCTGGGCCGGGACGACCTGACGCTGGAGACGCCTGTCGTGGACGAGGCCGACTTGGACCGCTACCCGCTGCGCCGCGAGACCAAGGTGCGCGGGCAGGTGCGGCTGGTGATCTTCCGGGACGCGGCGGGCGACTTCTTCGACGTGAGCGCCTGCGGGGGAACCCATGTGCCGCGCGCGGCGCAGGTCGCCCCGGTCGCCGTGCTGCGCACCGAACGCATCAAGAGTGGCCTGACCCGCGTGACCTTCATGGCGGGCGAGGAGGCGGCCGAGTACCTGAGCGGCGTGTACCGGGGGACGCGCGCGCTGGCCCAGAGCCTCAGTGTGCCGGTCGACCGGGTGGGTGAGCGGGTCGGCGCCCTGGGAGCCGAGCTGCTCACCCTGCGCGCCGAGGCCGAGAGCCTGCGGGCCGCGCTCGCCGGGGCGCTGGTGGCGGCCCAGCCCGCCGAGACGCTGGGCACACTGAGTGTGCGCGCCCTGACGCTCCCCGACGCCGCGCTGCTCGCTCCCGCGCTCGCGGCGGTTCCGGCCGGCGAGGTGCTGCTGGTCCTGGCGCCGGGCGGGCGCTGCGGCGTCGCCTCGGCCACTCCGGCGGTGCGGGCGGGTGAGGTGCTGCGCGCGGCCCTGGCCGTGACAGGCGGCCGGGGCGGCGGCCGCGCCGAACTGGCCCAGGGGAGCACTGAGGCGCCCGAGGCGTTTTTTGGCGCGGTGCGGGACGCCCTGGCCTGAAGGGTGCGAGCTGCTCGCGGCTGTCCGGGAAAGCAGGCCGCCCAGGTGAAGGCGTCTTCACCGTCGCCTGACAAATCTGTCTACACTGAGACGCACATGAAGAACAACGTTGCATATGTGGGGCTTGCGCTGGTTCTCGGTGGCTGCTCGGCGAACATCGGAGACCTGACCCTCGTTCCCCCGACCCCTGTCTACCAGAACGTCACCGTGATCGGCGTCAATGACTTCCACGGCAACCTGCTGCCGACGAGCTTCCGGGTGCCCGACCCCGCCGACCGCACCAAGACCCTGACGGTGCAGGCCGGCGGCATCGAGACCATCGGCGGCATCCTGGACACGGCGCGCAAGGAAAACCCCAACACTGTGTTCGTGGGCGTGGGCGACATGACCGGTGCCAGTCCCCTGATCAGCGCCCTGCTGCGCGACGAGCCGACCGTGGACGCCCTGAGCCAGCTTGGCATGGCCGTGAACGTGGTGGGCAACCACGAGTTCGACAACGGTCTCAAGGAACTCCAGCGCTTCCAGAAGGGCGGCTGCGACAGCAACGCGCCCGAGCGGGCCTGCAAGTTCGAGAACACCTTCCCCGGCGCGGGCTACTCCTACATCGCCGCGAACGTCATCGACACGGCGACGGGCAAGCCGGTGTTCCCCGCCTACAAGATGGTCACGGTGGGCACGGCCAAGATCGCTTTCGTGGGCGCGGTCCTCAAGGACACCCCGACCGTCGTGACCCCGACCGGCGTGGCGGGCCTGAGCTTCGAGGACGAGGTCGCCAGCATCAACAAGGTCATGCCTGAGATCAAGGCGCAGAGTCCCGACGCCATTATCGCGCTCGTGCATCAGGGCGGGTCCAGCACCGACGCCTTCGACGTGGTGAACTGCAAGACCCTGAGCGGCGACATCGTCAAGATCGCCCAGGGCCTCGACGCCTCCATCGGCGCGGTCATGACCGGTCATACCCACCGGGGCTACAACTGCCAGATTCCCGGCCCCGACGGCAAGGACCGCACCGTGATCCAGGGCGACTCCTACGGCCACCTGCTCCAGCGCCTCGACCTGCGCGTGGACATCGCCAACCACCGCCTGGAGAGCCTGAAGGCCAGCAACGTGGTCGTGGACGCCGCGACCCTGCCCAAGAACGCCGCGATGACCACCCTGGTGAACAAGGCCAAAACCATCACCGATCCGCTCGGCAAGCAGGTCGTGGCCACGCTGGGCGTCGAGCAGATCACCCGCACGGCCAACTCGGCCGGCGAGAGCGTGCTGGGCGACGTGATCGCCGATTCCCAGCTCGCCGCCGCGTCCTCGGCCGCCAAGGGCAGCGCCGTCATCGCGTTCATGAATCCCGGCGGCATCCGCGCCGACCTGCCGGTCAGCGTGCCCAACCCGGGCAAGACCGTGACCTACGGCGACGTGTTCACGGTGCAGCCCTTCGGCAACATCATGCAGGTCATCACCCTGACCGGCGCGCAGATCAAGGCCGCCCTGGAGCAGCAGTTCGACAACCCTGCCACTGGCCAGAACCGCATTCTCCAGGTCAGCCAGGGCTTCACCTACACCTGGGACAACGCTGCCGCCAAGGGCAGCAAGGTCAGCAACGTCCGCCTGAACGGCGTGGCCCTCGACCCGGCCGCCAGCTACCGCGTCACCCTGAACAACTTCCTCGCCGACGGCGGCGACGGCTTCACGGCCTTCGCCCAGGGTACGAACCGCACCGGCGGCGACGTGGACCTCGACGCCTTCCAGAACTACCTCAAGGCCAACACCGTCACCCCTGGCCCGGCCAACCGCATCACCCGCCTGAACTGATTCTGACCTGAGCGGCTGACGTGGCGACCGGATCCTGCGAGGGGTCCGGTCGTCCTGATGCGGCGGCAACGGCTCCGGTGTGACGCGGCAGGCTGGGTCGGGGCTGCGGTGGGACTCGTGGCGGCCCGAACCTCCCCTCGCCGGAACAGCGCGGCGGGGGGCCGGTTACAGGCGAGTATCTCACCCGTGGCAGTGCGGGCACCAGCCCCCCGCGCAGGTTCCCGGATTTCGCGTTCTACACGTCTTTACTGCCCGCCCGCGACCCCAGGTGACGTGGTGTAAGCTCAGCGGGTATGAACGTCATCGGAAAAGTCACGGTGCTGCCGCAGTTGCCGCCCGCAATCGCGCGGCTCTCGGAGTTGGCCTATAACCTCTACTGGTCGTGGACCCCCCACGCCCAGAGCCTCTACGCCGACCTCGACCACGACACTTGGGAGCGCTTCCAACGCAACCCGGTGCGCCTGCTACTCGAAGTGCCGCAGGCCCGCCTGACCGCGGCCGCCGCCGACCCGGCGTACCTGGCGCGCTACGAGGCGGTCATGGCCGACTTCGACGCCTACATGGGCAAGAAGGACACCTGGGTGACGAAGAACGCGACCGACCTCAAGCCGGTCGCCTATTTCAGCATGGAGTACGCCTTTCACGAGTCGCTGCCCATCTACTCGGGCGGTCTGGGTGTGCTGGCGGGCGACCACTGCAAGAGTGCTTCGGACCTGGGGCTGCCCTTCACGGCCGTCGGAATGCTGTTTCATCAGGGCTACTTCCGCCAGCTGTTCGACAAGGAGGGCTGGCAGAACGAGGCCTACGACGAGCTCGACCTGACCACCCTGCCCATCCAGCCGGCCCGGTCGGCCTCGGGCGAGGACGTGCGGGTGCGCGTGCGCATCGGCGGGCGTGAGGTCGCAGTGCGGGTCTGGACCCTCCAGGTGGGCCGCATCCGCGTGCTGCTGCTCGACGCCAACGTGCCCGAGAACAGCGAGGAGGACCGCAAGCTGACCGCCCGCCTGTACGGCGGCAACCAGGAACTGCGCGTGCAGCAGTACGTGCTGCTGGGCGTGGCCGGCGTGCGCGCCCTGCGTGCCCTGGACGTGCCGGCCAGCGTGTACCACATGAACGAGGGCCACGCGGCCTTGATGGGCCTGGAGCGGATGCGCGAGTACGTGGAGTCCGGCCTGGATTTCGCCACGGCCATGGAGACGACCGCCAGCAGCACCCTGTTCACCACCCACACCCCGGTGGCGGCGGGCAACGACGCCTTTACCTACGACCTGATGGACCGCTACATCGGCGAGTGGCCGGGCCTGCTGCGCACGGGCCGCGACGACCTGTACGGCCTGGCCCGCCACGACCAGATGTGGGACGGCCACCTCGTGCCCAGCTTCTCGATGACCGTCTTCGCGCTGCGCCTGAGCCGCGCGGCCAACGGCGTCTCGGAGCTGCACGGCGAGGTCAGCCGCGACATGTGGAACTTCCTGTACCCCGGCGCCGCGCCGCAGGAGGTGCCCATCGGCCACGTCACCAACGGGGCGCACAACCTGACTTTCACGAGTCAGCCCATGCGCGACCTGCTCTCGACGGTGCTGCCCGGCGACTGGACCGAGCGGCTGGAAGACGAGGACATGTGGCAGGCGGTCGAGAACCTGAGCGACACGCAGCTCGCAGGCGTGCAGCGCGAGATGAAGCGCGAGATGGTCGCCTTCGTGCGTGCCCGGCAGCGTGAGCAGATGCTGCGCAACGGGGCCTCGGCCGCCGACGTGGCCGCCACCGACACCCTGCTGCGGGAAGACGCGCTGACCATCGGCTTTGCCCGCCGATTCGCCACCTACAAGCGCGCCACGCTGCTGTTCCGGGACAAGGAACGTCTGGCGCGCATCGTGAACCACCCCGAGCATCCGGTGCAGTTCGTGTTCGCGGGCAAGGCGCACCCGGCCGACAACCCCGGCAAGGCCTTCATCCAGGAGATCTACCGCGTCTCGCAGGAGCCCGAGTTCCGAGGCAAGATCGTCATCCTGGAAAACTACGACATGAACGTGGCACGCCACCTCGTGCAGGGCGTGGACATCTGGCTGAACAACCCCCGGCGCCCGCTGGAGGCCTCGGGCACGAGCGGCATGAAGGCCAGCTTCAACGGCTCGCCCAATCTCAGCGTGCTCGACGGCTGGTGGCGTGAGGGCTACGACAGCACCAACGGCTGGCCCATCGGCGAGGAGCGCGAGTACGCCGACCTGAACGTGCAGGACGACGCCGACGCCTTCAGCCTGTACTCGGCCCTCGAAGACGAGATCGTGCCGCGCTACTACGGCGAGGGTGAGGGCGACGCGAGCTGGGCGCATACGGTCCGCCGGTCCATCGAGACGGTCAGCCCCCGGTTCTCGATGCAGCGTCAGGTCATCGACTACGTGCGCCAGTACTACGTGCCGCTCTCGAAGCGCGGCGCCGAGATTGCGGCCGACGACAGCGCCCGCGCCCGCCACATCGCCTCCTGGAAGACCTGGGTGCGCCAGCAGTGGCCCCACACCCAGATCAGTGCCCACGCCGACCTGCCCCCGACCGCCCGACCCGGCGAGACGGTGAAGGTCAGCGCCACCGTGAACCCGGCCGGCATCCGTCCCGACGAATTGAAGGTCGAGGCCGTGCTGATGCGCGGCGACGTTCAGCACCGCGTGGCGCTGGCGCACGGCGAGGGCAACGTCTACAGTGCCGAGGTGCCCCTGCCCGACAGCGGTCTGTACTCGCTGGGCGTGCGGATGATTCCCGAAATCAGCGGACTGAGCAACGAGCTGGAAACCGGCCTGATCAAGTGGGCCTGAGCCGCCAGAAAGAACGTTGATGGGGGGACCGCTGACCGTTGCGTCAGCGGCCTCCTCCGCTTATTTCGGTGCTCTCCTGTTCAGGCTAACCTTTCACGGGCTTGGGGCCTCATCCATTCGGTGCAAAAGGTGTAGCTCGGAGGAGGGGTAGAGGTGGCTGGGAGCGGGGTCGCCCCGTTGCCCGCCGCCCGGCCGCCGGACGCGCCGCGCATAATGGCTCCCCGATGCCTTCGCCACGCCTATCCCTACCGCCCCTGCCGTCGCTCGTCCTCGCGATGCTCAGCATTCAGGGGGGCGCGGCCTTCGCCAAATCGCTGTTTCCGGCCCTCGGACCCGCCGGCACCACGGCGCTGCGGGTGGGGCTGGCGGCGGCGCTGCTGTTCGCCGTGTTCCGGCCCTCCCTGCGCAGCCTGACTCGCGCCGACTGGGCGGCCATCGTGCCCTACGGCGCGGCCCTGGGCCTGATGAACCTGACCTTTTACGCCTCGCTGAAGTACCTGCCGCTGGGCCTGGCCGTCACCTTCGAGTTCGTGGGACCGCTGGTGCTGTCGCTGGTCCTCTCGCGGCGGGCCCTGGATTTCGTGTGGGTGGCGCTCGCGGCCCTGGGTATCGTCCTCATCGCGCCTCACGGGGGCGAGGGCAGTCTCAGCCTGCCGGGCGTCGCCCTGGCGCTGGGTGCCGGGGCGCTGTGGGCCGGGTACATCGTGGTGGGGGGCGCGGTCGCGCGGCGCGTGCCCGGCACGACCGGCGTGGTCGCGGGCATGATCGTGGCCGCCGCCGTCGCCCTGCCCTTCGGCGCGGTGCAGGGGGGACAGGGGCTGCTGGCGCACCCGCAACTCCTGCTGGCGGGGCTGGCGGTCGCGGTGCTCTCCAGCGCCCTGCCCTACACGCTGGAGATGCGGGCGCTGCGGACCATTCCGACCCGGGTCTTCGGCGTCCTGATGAGTCTGGAACCGGCCCTCGCCGCTCTGAGCGGCCTGCTGTTCCTGGGCGAGCGCCTGACCTCCCTGCAGGTTGCCGCGCTGCTGTGCGTGGTGGTGGCGAGCGCGGGCATCAGCCTGACGGGCAGGTCAGCCCACGCGGAGCCGGGGCCGGTGGGCTGAGTGCGGCGGGGCGCCTGTCTGCGCCACCGGTGCGCCCCGGCCCGCCCTGGCCCTAGCATGGGCGCCATATGCGCGTCGTCCTGAAACTCGGCACCAGCGTCCTCACGGGGGGCACCGACCGGCTGCACCGGCCCCGCCTCGTCGAACTCATGCGGGGCATGGCGGCGGTGCGCGCCGGGGGGCACGAGGTCGTGCTCGTCACCAGCGGCGCCGTGCTCGCCGGCTGGGAGACGCTGGGCTTTCCGCCGCGCGACCGCACCCTCGCCGAAAAACAGCTCCTGGCGGCGGTGGGCCAGGGCCGCCTGATGCACCTGTACGCCCTGATGGCCGAGCTGTACGGTGTCAACGTAGCGCAGGTGCTGCTCACCGCCGACGACTTCCGTGACCGCACCCGGTATCTCAACGCGCGCACCACGCTGGAGGGCTGCCTCACGCGCGGCGTCCTGCCGATCATCAACGAGAACGACGCCGTGGCGACCGGGCAGCTCAAGCTCGGCGATAACGACACTCTCTCGGCCTTCGTGGCGAACCTGGTCGAGGCCGACCTGCTGGTCATCCTGACCGACGCGCCGGGCCTGTACACTGCCGACCCCCGGCAAGACCCCCACGCCACCCTGATTCCGGTCGTCGAGCGCGTGACCCCCGAGATCTGGGCGCTGGCGGGCGGCGCGGGCAGTCACCGGGGCACGGGTGGGATGCGCACCAAGATTCAGGCCGCCGAGATCGCCACCCGCGCGGGCACGCCCCTAGTGCTGGCGCCCGGCGACCTGGAGGGCGCGTTGGAGCGCATCATGGCGGGCGAGGCCCTGGGTACCCGGTTCCTGGCGCACGGCACCCGCCTGGAGGCCCGCAAGCGCTGGATTCTGGCCGAGATCGCTGCTGGGCGCGTGCTGCTCGATGAGGGCGCGGCGCAGGCGGTCGCGGGGCGTGGCGGCAGCCTGCTTCCGGCAGGCATCCGCGCGGTCGAGGGCGAGTTCGAGCGCGGCCAGACCGTGCGCCTCGTCGCTCCCGACGGCCACGAGATCGGCCGCGGCCTGACACGCTACCGCTCGGGCGACCTCGCGCGCATCGCGGGGCGCCACTCGCGTGAGATCGAGGGGGTGCTGGGCTTCACCTACGGCCCCGAGGCGGTCCACCGCGACGACCTGGTGCGGCTCTGAGGTGAGGCCGGACGGGGGAGGCGGGCAGGCTTGCCCAGGCGAGTCCGTTCTGCCCAAGACGCGGGCAGGCGTCCTCTCCTGCGCAGCTGGACCAGTCAAGGGCGTCCGTTCTGCTGGGGACGCGCTCAGGGCCCGGCATCGATCCGGGAGACGGCAGGTGTGGACAGCGCCGAAATTGGGGAAGGGACGCGCTCTAGACTGGGGGCATGACCGTGGCCGAACAGATCAGCATCCGGGAGATGGGCCGGCGGGCCAGACAGGCGGGACGCACCCTACGCTCGCTGCCCACCGCGCGCAAGGCGGAGGCCCTGCTCGCCATCGCCCGCGAGTTGCGCGCCCGCGAGGCCGAGATCCTGGCCGCGAACGCCCGTGACGTAGCGGCCGCCGAGGCCTCAGGCCTGCCCGCCCATATGGTGGACCGTCTGCGCCTGAACGCCGCGTCGCTGGTCGCCATCGCCGCCGATGTGGAGGCCGTCGCCGCGCTGCCCGACCCGGTGGGCGAACAGACCGAAACGCAGCGCCAGTCCAGCGGCATCGAGGTGTCGCGGCGGCGCGTGCCGCTGGGTGTGCTGGGCGTCATCTACGAGAGTCGCCCGAATGTGACGGTGGACGTGGCCGCCCTGGCCCTCATGAGCGGCAACGCGGCCATCCTGCGCGGCGGCAAGGAGACGGTGCACAGCAATGCGGCGCTGGAGGACGCCATCCGCGCGGCGCTGGAGGCCCAGGACCTCCCGGCGGCCGCCGTGCAGGTCATCCGCGACCCGGCGCGCGAGCGGATGCTCGACCTGCTGCGCCTCGACGAGTACGTGGACGCGATCATTCCGCGTGGCGGAGCGGGGCTGCACCGCTTCTGCGTCGAGAACGCGACCGTGCCGGTCATCGTGGGGGGCATCGGCGTGGTGCACATCTACCTCGACGCGTCCTTTACCCACGACCCCGCCGACGTGGAGCGCGCCGCCGCCATCGTCCGCAATGCCAAGGTGCAGAAGCCCAGTGCGTGCAATGCCCTGGACACGCTGCTCATCGACCGCGCGGCGCTCCATTCGCTGCCCGGCGTGCTGCGGCCCCTGCTCGGGGACGGCGCGGAAGTGCGCGCCGACGCCGAGAGCCTCGGTGTGCTCCGGGCTGCTGGCCTCACCGCCGTGCCCGCCGCCAACACCGACTACGGCACCGAGTTCCTGGCCCTGGTCGCCAGCGTGAAGGTCGTGGCTGGACTGGACGAGGCGCTCGACTTCATCGCCGAGCGCGGCGGGCACACCGACGTGATCCTCACCCGCGACGCGGCGCAGGCCGAGCGCTTTGTGCAGGACGTGGACAGCGCCGCCGTGATGGTCAACGCCAGCCCCCGCTTCAACGACGGCGGGCAGCTGGGCCTGGGGGCCGAGGTTGCCATCAGCACCCAGAAATTGCACGCCCGGGGACCGATGGGCCTGCGCGAACTCACGACGACCAAATGGGTAGTACGCGGCGAGGGTCAGGTCAGGGGATAGGCAGCAGGGAAGGCCGTCTATTCGAGGCCGAACATTTTTTTGCGCTTGGTTCGCCAGTAGACACTTCTTTCTTCGAGAAGCGGACTCATTTCCATTAGTCACCTCTTTGTCAAATCGGTGTCGGCAGTTTCGTTATCCCTTTGGTCTAGTTTGTCTATGAGGCATACGTCTACGCAATAACACACATAGTCGTCGCCTTCGGATATGAGATTTCCGATCAAGCTTTTAAACTCAATGTATTGAAATCTGGAGATCTGACAGACTCTTCCCATACGTAATCTCCAAGTCGTGCCATGTCAAGACAAAATGGCATCTCGTCCTCATTGTCATTTCCCCAGTAGATGTCCCTGAAGTTGTCAAATTCAGGAAAGTTCTGGAGCACCTTGCCAAGAGCTGCGGCCCTGTCAACCATGCCTCACCTCATCGTGCGCGGCAGCTCCTGCGTGGGCAGGATCTTTTTGGGCGTGCGGAACTCGATGTTCTCCCACTCGCCCTCCTCTACGATTTCCAGTGCCGGATTGAGCCGGCGGAAATGTGCCACGACCTCCTGCACGAGGTCGTCGGGGGTGCTCGCCGCGCTCGTGATGCCCACCGACCGCACGCCGCCGAGGTCCAGGCCCGCGAGGTCGGCCGCCGTCTCCAGACGCTCGGCGCGCCCGCAGGTCTCGGCGGCGAGTTCCAGCAGCCTCATGCCGTTGCTGCTGTGCGTGCTCGTCAGGACCAGGAAGGCGTCCACGTTCGGCGCGATGCTCTTCACGGCGTCCTGGCGGTTTTTCGTGGCGTAGCACAGGTCCTCGCTGGGCGGCACGTGCAGCGCCGGAAAGCGGGCCTTGAGCACGTCCACGGTGCGCCGGGTGTCATCCACGCTCAGGGTGGTCTGGGTGAGGACGACCAGGCGCTCGGGATCGGGCACCTCGACGGTGTAGGGGTCGTGCAGGCCCTCGCCGCTCTTGCCGAGCACGCCCACCAGCACGGTGTGTTCGGGCGCCTCGCCGCGCGTGCCGATCACTTCCTGGTGGCGCGCGCTGTCCCCGATGAGGAGGATGGTGTAGCCCTCGCGGGCGTACTTCTTGGCCTCGGTGTGCACCTTGGTCACGAGGGGACAGGTCGCGTCGATGGTCGCCAGCCCCAACGTCCGCGCCCGCTCGCGCACCGCCGGGCTGATGCCGTGCGCGCTGAAAATGACCGTCTCGCCGTTTTCCGGCAGGGCGTCCACCGTGTCCAGATCTTCGACGAAGTGCACGTTGCCGCCTTCCTTGAGCCGCTCGACGACCGTGTGGTTGTGAACGATGGAGTGATACACCGTCACGGGCCGGGCCTCCTGCGCGGCGGCGCGCTCGACCGCCTGAATCGCCATGACCACCCCGGCGCAGAAGCCGCGCGGTTTGGCGAGGTACACCTTCTCGATCATGGGTCCAGTGTAGGGGGAGCGGGCCGGAGAAAGTGGAAGGTGAAGCGGGGACAGGGTCCCCTCACCTCTCGTCTGCGGGGCCGGGGCCGACAAGGCCGTCTTGTCTCTTCACGAACCGCAGCCACCATTCGTCCGGGACCGGAGAGCCGCGCTTCGTCCACAGGTCCTCGAAGCTGGCCTGCTGCTCGGCCACCGCCGCGGGGTCGCTCGTGGCGAGGACCGCCTCATTCAGGCCCAGCGGTCCCCACGAGCTGAAGTGAAAGTTGACGCTGCCCGCCACGACCATCTCCCGGTCCACCGTGACCACCTTGCTGTGCAGCTTGAAGTCTACGTAGCGCGCCTCGAACAGGGCGTCGAGGCCCCGGCGCCGCGCCTCGTAGCGCAGCAGGGCCACGCCGCTGCGGTTGGCGTAGGCGCCGTAGCTGTAGTTCACCGTGAGCACGCGCACCCTGACCCCACGCTCCATCGCGTCGAGAAGCGCGGCGAAATAGGGCGGAAAGGTCGTGCGGCCACAGCCCTCGGGGTTCTGATAGGCCGACCAGCACGCCAGTTCGGGGCTGAAATCCACCTCCAGCAGGTCGATACTCCGGCGGGCTGCCAGAAAGAGGGCCTGCTGGGCGCGGTCGGCCACGTCGCTGCCGGGGCGGCGGTACAGCACGAAAGCGCGCGCGTCGCCGGCCGGGACCGCCGCGCGCGCCACCGCCGGGTGTGAGGGCGGGTCGGGGAGGCCCAGCGCGCAGCGCGCAGCGACCTCGGCCGCGGCCACGCCGGCCGGGCAGCGGAGCTGGCGCGAGTGCCGCCACAGGTCGTCGAAGGCGGCGACGGCGTCCTGGGCGGCGGGCCCGCGCATCCGCAGGCCCAGGTCGTGCAGGCCGCGCCCTCCGTTCTCGCCCTCCGGCAGGTGGCCGTCGGCGAAGTTGTAGCCCTCGACCGTCACGTCCTGTCCGTCGATGACGTGCAGCTTGGCGTGGCTGTGCGGAAAGAAGCCGTAGTTGAGCACCGACACGTGCCAGTCCAGTGCTGCGTCCTCCAGCGGCACGCCCAGCACCCGCAGATCACGGGCGAGGGCCAGCGCCTGGGCCGCGCCGTCGAGCCGCACGAAGTCGGGATAGCCCCCCAGGACCACCCGCACCCGCATGCCCTGCGGGTAGGCGGCCGGACCCGCACGGACCCGCGCGTACAGGTCCCGCACTGCCGAGGCAAAGGTGTAGCCCGGCCGGCCCTGGCCTCCCTGCCACTCCATACTGGTCAGCAGCACCTCGTTGTGGGCGGCGCGCACCTGCTCCGCGATGACCTCGAAGGCGTCCTGCGGTGTGCCGGGGCCGCGCGGGGTCCGCAGGTAGCCCACGAAGGCGTTAGAGCAGCTCAGGTCCGGCCGGCCGTCGGCGGTCGCCACGCGCCACAGGGACAAGTCGAGCGGGCGTATGGGCGCGGCGCAGGCCGGGGCGAGCAGGGGCGCCGCCGCCGGCACCGGCCCCAGGCCGACCGGAAAGGCGGCCCCCCCCGCGACTCCCGGAAGGAGGAGCGCGGCTAGAGCCGCCCCCCGCACCGCACTGCCGGAACGCCGCATGTCGCCAGAATAGAAGAGGGGTCGGCTGGACACCGTGTGCTCTGGAGTCTCACTCGGCCAGGCCGAACAGGGGAACCGTGCGCCGGCGCAGGGAACGGAGCCGGGTTGGCCGTTATGCTGGGGGCGTGAGTTCTCCTGGTGTTCCGGGGGGGTCCTGGCGCGCCTTCCTGTACGCCGACCCTGCCGCCCATTCCCTCTCGCCGCAGATGCACGCGGCGGCCTTCGCGGCGGCGGGCCTTGCTGGGCAGTACGAGGCCCGCCGGGTCGCGCCCCAGGACCTGCCGGCGGCCATCGCCGAGCTGCGCGCGCCGGGTGTGTTGGGCGCCAACCTCAGCCTGCCGCACAAGGAAACCGCGCTGCTCCTGCTCGACGACCTGAGTCCGGCGGCGCGGGCCATCGGGGCCGTGAACACGGTCATTCACCGGAGCGGCCGGCTGCTGGGCGAAAACACCGACGCCCCCGGCCTGCTGGCAGCGCTGGACGAGGCCGGGGCGTCCGCCGGAGGCCTGAGCGTGGTGCTGGGCGCGGGCGGCGCGGCGCGGGCGGCGGTCTACGCGCTGCGGTCGCGTGGACAGGCGGCCATGGTCGTGAACCGCACGCCGGAGCGCGCCGCCGCCCTCACCCGCGACCTGGGCGGGCAGGCCCTGAACGCCGCTGAGGTGCCGTGGGCGCAGGTCGGGCTGCTGGTGAACGCCAGCAGCGCCGGCCTGGGCGACCCCCACGCCAGCCCCCTGACCCCCCTGCCTGCGCTGGCGCCGGGGGCTCTCGTGTACGACATGGTCTACAAGCCCACCGAAACCCGGCTGATGCGGGAAGCCCGCGCCGCCGGGGTACGCGCCGAGAACGGTCTGGGGATGCTGGCGCACCAGGCCCGGCTGGCCTTTTTCGCCTGGACCGGGGCTGAGGTACCGGCTCCGGTCTTTCTGGAGGCGCTGGCCGGCGGGGTGCAGGTGCCCCCCCGGCCGTGAGCGCGCTGCGGGACCGGCGAAGTCCTGGACGGCTGGTCGACCGCTGGTCACGGGCCCTGCCCCTGACCGTCATGCTCCTGATGCTGCTGCTCTCGGGTGGGCTGGCGCTGGTGGCGTCGCGCTTTACCCACGAGCAGCAACGGGTGCGCTTCGAGCGCGAGGTCAGCGCGCACGCCTCGGCGCTGCGTCAGCGGGTCAGCGACTTCGACAAGCTGCTTCAGGCCACCCGCGCCTTCTGGCTCACGAGTGCCACCGACGTGACTCCGGCCGCCTTCTTTCAGTTCTCCGAGGAGCTCAACCTGCGCCGGCGCTACCCCGACGTGCAGGCCCTGGGCTACGCCGCTTGGGTGCCCAGCGGTGATACCGGTCCTCTCGAAACCCTGCTGGGCAGCCTGGGGCAGACGGATTTCCGAGTACGGCCCAGGATCAGCCCGGTGCAGCAGCGCGCACCCGTGGTCCTCATCGCGCCCGACAGCGCCCAGAACGAGGGCGTGCTGGGCTTCGACCTGTATTCGGAGGCCGACCGCCGCTCGGCACTGGTGCGCGCTCAGCGTTCGGGCGAGTTCCAGACCACGCTGCCGGTCACGCTGGCGACCTCCGATTCGGCCGGGCGGCCGCTCCGGGGCTTCTTGCTGGCGCTCCCGGTGTGGCGGCCCAGTCTGCTCGACGGCCGGGGGGCCGCGCAGAACGCCGCACAGGAACCCGCAGGAGCCGCCCCCGGTGTCCTGACCGGCTTCATCTACGTGGCGGTGCGCGCCGACACCTTCCTGGCCTCGCTGGGAGGCGCCTACCGGGAGCCGGGCATCCGCTCGCGCCTCGTTATCGGGGGCGAGCCGCTGACGCCGGGCGCGGCCCCCACAGGCGAATTCCTGATGCAGGAGCGCGCCTCTCTCGCCGGGCTGGACTGGACGTCGACCTACGCCGCGCCGGCCAGTTTCGGGCGCGACATCTTCGGCTTCTCGCCCGCCCTGATCTTCCTGATGGGGATGCTGCTCTCGGGGGTGTCCTTCCGGCTCACACAGGCGCAGGTCTGGGCCCGCGAACAGGCCGAGGCCGCCAACCACGACCTGCGCGAGGCCCAGGGCCGGCAGGCGCGCGCCTCCGCCGAGTTCGAGGCCATCTTCCAGTCCATGCAGGACGCGGCGGCCTTCACTGACGGTCAGGGCCTGGTGCGTACCGTGAACCGCGCGCTGGCCCGGCAGTTCGGCTACGGGGACGCCGAGCTGCTGGGCCAGCCGCTCTCGGCGCTGCATCTCGACCGCCGGCTGGACAAGCGCAGCACGTTCCAGTCGGTCACGACGCCCTACGCTCGGCGTGATGGCAGCCACTTCTACGGTGAGGCGCAGCGCACCGAGGTCCGCAGTTCGGCGGGCGAACTGCTGGGCCTGCTGGAGGTGATCCGTGACGTGAGCGAGCGGGTCGAGGCCGAGCAGGCGCTCCAGGCGGCCGGCAAGCGGTCACGTGCCGTCCTGGACGCCATTCCGCATGTGGTCTGGGTCAGTGAGCCCGGCGGGGCGCTGACCTACGAGAATGTTCAGCACCGCCGCCGCCTGGGGACCGATTCGCTGCGCTCGCGGGTGCATCCCCACGACCGCGTCGTCTACGAGCAGATGTGGCGCGACGCCTACGCCCTGCAGGCCTCCTCGGAGAGCGAGGTGCGGCTGCGCGTCGCGGGGCCGGGCCGCGCGGCGGCAGACAGGCTGCGCGACCGCTGGTTCGAGCTGCGGGTCGCGCCGCTGCTCAACGAGCAGGGCGAGGTGCGCGAGTGGGTCGCCAGCGCCACCGACATCCACGACCGCCTGCTGGCCGAGCGTCTCGCGCAGCGCAACGAGGAGCGGTACCGGGGCGTGATCGAGGGAATGCCGCAGATCGTGTGGCTCACCGATCCGCAGGGCGTGCCGACCTATTTCAACCGCCGCTGGGAGGAGTACGTGGGCCCGGCGCGCGCGCCCCAGGGCCTGCTGCCCACGCTGCACCCCGATGATCGGAGCGACTATCAGCGCCGCTGGACGGTGGCCATCGGCGCCGGGCAGGCCTTCGAGGCCGAGCACCGGTTGCTGGGCGCGGACGGCAGCTACAGGACCTTCGTAACCCGTGGGCTGCCGGTGCGCGACGCGGGCGGGCAGATCCTCGAGTGGGTAGGAACCAGCACCGACGTGGACGACAGTGTGTACGCCGAGAACGCCGCGCGGCTGCTGGCCGACGTGTCCGAGGAACTCACCGCCCGCGTCAACGACCCGCTCGCCACGCGCGCCGACAAGTACCGCACGGTCCTGAACCTCGTCACCGACCGCCTGATGGTCGCCGCCGGCATGTGGACCCTGCCCGACCTGCGGCTGCTGGTCGAGTCGCGGAGCGGCCCCGACTGGTCGGCGGCGCCCTTCGTGCAGGCGGTCCGGCACGTGGCCGAGCGGGCCGCCGAGCGCGAGGACCCGGACTACCTGACAGACGACGAACTGCTGGCCGCCGCCGGAGCTGCCGGAATGGTCCTGTGCCCCCTGACTGGGCTGGACGGCACGCTGCGGGGCGTGCTGGGCCTCGCCCACCGCCACGCCCTGCGGGACCGCGACCACGAACTCGTGCAGGAGCTGTGCAAACGCCTCTCGACCGCGCTGGACAACGACGCCCTGCGGGGACGCGCGGTGGCCGCCCAGCGTGAACTGCGCGCCCTGAACCTCTCACTGGAGGAACGCGTGCAGCGCCGCACGCTGGAGCTGGAGGAAGCCAACCGTGAACTTGAGGCCTTCAGCTACTCGGTGAGCCACGATCTGCGCACGCCTCTGCGGCACATCGTGGGATTCAGCGACCTGCTGGGCAAGGACGCTGGACCGAATCTCAGCGCCAAGGGGCAGCGCTACCTGACGGTCATCACCGACGCGGCCGGGCGCATGAGCGGCCTGATCGACAGCCTGCTGGAATTTTCACGGATGGGCCGCACGCCGCTGCGTCAGGCGCCGGTGGCGCTCGGTGAGCTGGTGAAGCAGGCGTGGCACAACCTCGAGCCGGACCGCCTGAGCCGGCAGGTCACGCTGGAGCAGGGAGAGCTTCCCACTGTCCTGGGCGACGCCGCACTGCTCGACCTCGTGTTCCAGAACCTGCTGTCCAACGCCATCAAGTACACCCGCACCCGACCGGAGGCGCGCGTGACCCTGAGCGCGCAGGAGGAGGCCGGCTGGGTCCGGGTGACAGTGGCGGACAACGGCGTGGGCTTCGATCCCAAATACGCAGATAAACTGTTCGGTGTGTTTCAACGTCTGCACCGTCCCGAAGAATTCGAGGGGACCGGAATCGGTCTGGCGAACGTCCGCCGTATCGTGACCCGTCACGGAGGCCAGGTGGGAGCCGAGGCGCTGCCCGGCGAGGGCGCCGCCTTCTGGATCACCCTGCCGCTCGCCCCCCGGCCCCAGGAGCTCCGCTGATGCCCGACCCCGCCCCCTTTCCCCTGGCCTCCTCGGAGACGCCGGGCACCATCTGTATCCTGCACCTCGAAGACAGCGAACTCGACCACGAGCTCGTCGCCATGCACCTCGACGGCGACTTGCCCTGGTCGGTGCAGATCGAGCGCGTCGAGGCCGAGGACACCTTTCTGGAAGCCTTGCGCGAGCGCCCGCCGCACATCATCCTGAGCGATTTCGCGCTCCCGGGTTACAACGGCCTGAGCGCCTTCAGGAGCGCCCACGAGATGTATCCCAACATGCCGTTCATCATCGTGACGGGCGCGATGGGCGAGGAGGTGGCGGTAGACACGCTGCGCCAAGGCGTCACCGACTACATCCTCAAGCAGCGCCTGGAGCGGCTGGCCCCCAGCGTGCGCCGCGCCCTGGCCGAGGCCGAGGGTCAGGCGTCGCGCGAGCGGGCCGAACAGTCGGTGCGCGACCTGAACCAGAGCCTGCAGGCCCGGCTGCTGGAGGTCGAGCGTCTGCGCAACACCGCCGAGCGCCAGAGCCAGCGCCTGGAGGTGCAGGCCCGGCAGCTCGAAGAGGCCCTAAACCTCCAGAAGACCTTCCTGGCCGAGACCAGCCACGAACTGCGTACCCCCCTGACCGCTCTGCTGGGGTACCTGCGCCGCGCCGACCGCGAGGTGGGCGGCTCGCAGGTCGTCCAGGACGCGCAGCGCGTCGCGGAGAACATGACCCGGCTGGTCAATGACCTCCTGCAGCTCTCGCGCGGTGAACTCGTGCAGAGCATCGAAATGCACTACATGAACGTCGGCAACCTGCTGCGGCAGGTGGGGCGTGACTACGGCGTACAGGCCGACGTGCCCGATGTCGAGATCGTGGGCGATCCGGGGCGCCTCACGCAGGTCTTCGTGAACCTCGTGACGAATGCGGTGCGCGTCAGTGGGGGGCCCGACAAGGTGCGGCTCGAACTGAACGTGCGTGCCGACGAGGTCGAGGCCAGCGTGGTGGATACGGGCCCCGGCGTGCCCGACTCGGTCAAGCCACGCATCTTCGACAAGTTCTACCGGGGCAAGGAAGCCGGCTCGGCGGGCCTGGGCCTGACCATCGCGCAGCAGGTCGTGATCTCGCACGGCGGGCGGATCGACGTGCTCGATACACCTGGCGGCGGCGCGACGTTTCAGGTGCGCCTGCCCCTGCCCGATGAGGAAGGCGACGAGGACTTCGCATAGGCAGGGAAGCGCTGAGCGCGGGGCCGCCCGAAACCTGGGCAGGCCCCAGTGTTCCCGGCGCGCCCTGCGCTAGCCTGAGCGGCATGAAAAAGACCCTGAACGTCACCTGGCTCGGCGAGCAGCGCTACCTGGGCGTGAGCGAGAGCGGGCACCAGCTCCTGATCGACAACAGCCCCGTCAAGGTGGGCGTCTCCCCGATGGAGGCCCTGCTGGGCGCGCTGGCGACCTGCACCGCCTATGACGTGGTCGAAGTCATGAAAAAGCGCCGCACGCCCCTGAGCACCTACCGGATCGAGGTCGAGGGCGAGCGGGCCGACACCGACCCCAAGCGCTACACCCACATCACTGTGCGCCACATCGCCAGCGGCGAGGGCGTCACCGACGAGATGCTGAGCAAGGCCGCGCACCTGAGCCACGAGAAATACTGCTCGGTCGCCGCGAGCCTGAACAGCGAGATCGTGCTCGAAACGCGCGTCGAGTAGGGAGGCGAAAAGAAGGCCGCCTCCAGTGTGGGGCGGCCTTGCTGGTAGAGCGCTGCGGTCAGATCGTTTCGCCGGTATCACGCTGCACGTAGCAGTTGGTGTACACCGGAATGTTGCCGTTGCCCAGCGAGCGGGTGCTGGCCGTGGCCGAGTCGGTGGCGTTGCGGATGGTCAGGTCGGCGTAGAACGAGCCGACCAGATTCTCGGCAGTCACGAGCTTCACGGTGCGGTCAACCGGGTTGACGACGATGGCCTGGGGCAAGAAGCCGCCGGTGGCCGGGCTGGCGTCGAACGAGACCTTGTAGCTGTTGCCACCGATGGAATCGAACTCCGAACCGGAGAAGGTGGCGTTGTAGTTGCCGTCATAGCGGTTGTCCGTGTTGCCGCGCAGACCGACACTGACCGACTGCACGGTACCAGTCACGTTGAAGTACACCGCGACCTGGGTCCGGGCAATGCCCTGCACGCCGTTGTTCAGCACATTGTCACAGCCCACGAATTGCCCGTTCGAGAGGCGGTACTCGGTACGGATGCCGGTGACCTGCGCGATGGCGCCGTCACCCACGGCCACGGACCCGCAGCTTGCCAATACTCCACTCAACCCCACCGCAGCCAGAAGCACTTTTTTCATACCTCTCACTGTGCCGGGCCAAACTGACCCGCGTGTGACTCCCCTCTTGATCTTTTGTGAGGACAGCACAAATGCGCTGCCTCCCGCTATGGGAGAACGGCGCAGGATAGAGGGACTCAGGCAGCGGTGGGCAGCGCTGCAGGCGGCTCGCGGCGGCTTCCGGCCTTCTGCCAGAAATACACCAGGGCGATGAGACCCAGAGCGCCCAGGTCGTACAGGACGCCGTTGGGAATCATCAGGATGAACGCCGCGACGAGCAGCAGCAGCATCTGGATGGGGTTGGTCCGGCGGTGCAGGAAGCGCAGCGTGGCCGCCCCGAAGGCCACGAGCCCCAGGAAGGCGAAGAAGATGATGGGAATGGCCTCGGTCCAGGGCAGAGCGCCCAGGCGGCCGTCCTGGATGAGCAGCAGAGACGGGTTGAAGAACATCATGTAGGCGAGCAGGGCCGTGCGCATCTCGTACTGGAAGGCCTGCACCCCTGTCTTCATC
Organism: Deinococcus sp. Leaf326; assembly: GCF_001424185.1. Taxonomy (NCBI): domain Bacteria; kingdom Thermotogati; phylum Deinococcota; class Deinococci; order Deinococcales; family Deinococcaceae; genus Deinococcus; species Deinococcus sp. Leaf326. Next base: position 59,324 of record NZ_LMOM01000013.1, read on the forward strand.
GGGTCGCCCCCGGAGATGGCGGCGGCGGCGGTCGCCGCCAGCGCCACGGGCGGGGTACTGTCGGCCATGATGCCGAAATAGAAGGCGAACAGATGAACCGGCAGCATCTCGCCGGGGTTACTGGTGTCCAGCCCGGCGATCTTGGCGATGATGGGCACGATGAGTGCGGCCATGACGATGTAGTTGGCGGTCGTGGGCAGGCCGGTGCCCAGGATCAGCGCGATGAGCTGGGCGATGAACAGCGTGACCAGAATCCGCAGGAACGGGTTGGAGAAGGCCGCCGCCGCCGCTTCCAGCACGTCGGCCAGGCCGTAGCCCAGGCCCGTGATCGTCACGATGCCTACGACGATGCCTGCCGAGGCGGTGGCGATGGCGATGCCGATCATGTTGCGGGCGCCGCTTTCGAACGCCGCGACGATCTTCTGGCCGCCTTCGATCAGGCTCCGGCCCGCGCCGCGCCCGTCCCGCCGGCCCCAGAACAGCTCCTGCGCGAGCATCATCAGCATCATGCCGATGATCGTGAACAGGGCGACGCGCTCGGGCACCGCCTCATGATTGAAGGTGAGCGTGCCGATGAGGTAGCCCAGCGGGAAGAGGTAGTACCAGCCCTCCAGAAACGACTTTTTGAAGCGGGGCAGTTCGTCGCGCGGCACCCCCTGAAGGTTGAGCTTAAGGGCCTCGATGTGCGCCACCACGAGCAGGGCGGCGTAGCACAGGAAGGCCGGAATGGCCGCCGCCAGGATCAGGGTCCGGAACTCGATCTGAAGGTTTTCGGCGATGATGAAGGCGGCCGCGCCCATCGCGGGCGGCATGAGCTGCCCGTTGCTGGAACTCGCGACCTCGATGGCTCCGGCCTTCTCGCGGCTGTAGCCAGTGCGCATCATCGTGCCGATGGTGATGTTGCCGCCGGTCACGACGTTGGCGACGGCGCTGCCACTGATCATGCCGTTGAGGCCGCTGCTGACGATGCTGGCTTTGGCCGCCCCGCCCCGGAAGCGCCCCAGCAGGCTCTGGGAGATGTTCATGAACCAGTCGCCCGCGCCCATCTTGTCGAAGACGGCCCCGAACAATACGAACAGGAATACGATCTGCGCGCTGACCCCCAGCGACGTGCCGAAGATGCCCTCGGTGTTGGTCGCCAGTTGCCCCACGAGCTGCGGCCAAGTGCTGCCGTTGTGAAACGGCGTCTGGATAAAGGGCAGCGCCCCACGCGCGCCCATCAGCGCGAACAGGATGAAGCCGACCGACACGAGGACCATCGAGATGCCCAGGGTCCGCCAGGTCGCCAGCAGCAGCATGACGACCAGCAGGCTGCCCATCCACAGGTCCATCGGGACGTCGGCCCGCATACCGCCGTTGTTGGCGATATTGGCGTACTGAAAGAGAAAGTACAGTACCGAAGCCACGGCGAGGGCGCCCTGCACCCAGTCGAACCAGGGCACGCGGGTTTCGGGCCGGCCGGGCCTGTTCTTGAACGAGAACACCAGAAAGGCCAGCGCAAAGCCGAAGCCCAGGTGAATGGAGCGCAGATTGATGGTCGGGATGGTGCCAACATAGGCGGAATACATCTGGAACAGGCACCAGCCGACGGCCACCAGCGTGACCAGGAGCGCCTGCCAGCCGAACAGTTTGCGTCCGCCGGTTTCGGCGGCGGCGACCATCTCCAGGGCCTGTTTTTCGCCTTCGGTCAGGGCCTCGCCGGGACGGGAGGGCATCGGCTGGTCTGGGCCGGGGGGAACGCGGTCGGAAGTTGTGGGTCTGCTCACGGCGTCCTCATTTATGGGAAAGAAGGCGGGGCCAGTCGCACTTCGGTCTGGGCGACTGGCCCCGGACGGTCCGGCACGGAGCCGGGGCTTACTTGACGTTCAGGCCCTGTTCCTTCCAGAACTTGACAGCGCCGGGGTGCAGCGGAGCGGGGACGCCCTTGACGGCGGCAGCGTTGCTGAAGCTGGTGTTCAGGACGGGATGGATCGCCTTGACGCCGGGCGTACTGGTAAAGACCGCCTTCATGGCCTTGTAGACAGTATCGTCGCTGACCGCGCTGCTCGCCACCAGGGTCGCCTGCACGGCCACGCCGGGCACGGTCGCGCCGACGCCCTTGTAGCTCTTGGCCGGAATGTTGTAGCGCACGTAGAAGGGGTACTTCTTGATGAGCGCCGAGGCCTGGTTGCCGGCAACCGGCACGAGGTTGACGTCCACCGTCTGGGCGATCTGCGAGATGGCGCTCGCGCCCACGCCGACCGTGTAGAACAGCGCGTCGGCGCGCTTGTCCTGCATCAGGCTGATGCCCTGGGCCGGCGAGACGCGCAGGGCCTGGCCCAGGTCCTCGAACTTCAGGCCGTAGGCTTCCAGAACCTGCCGGGCGGTCTGTTCGGTACCCGAGCCCAGGTCGCCGATGACCACGCGCTTGCCCCTGAGGTCGGCAATGCTGTTGATCTTGGCGTCCTTGCGGGCGATCACGTGCAGGACTTCGGGGTACAGCACGGCCAGGGTACGCACCTTGTTGTTGGCCTTGCCCTCGAAGGCCTGGATGCCGCTGCCCTTGTAGGCGTAGTAGGCGATGTCGTTTTGCACGATCGCCATGTCGAGCTCACCGGTCGCCAGGGCGTTCATGTTGAACACGCTGCCGCCCGTGCTGCGGGCGTTGGCGCGCACGCCACTGCCCGCGTCGTTGACCATCTTCGCCATCCCGGTGGCCACCGGAAAGTACACGCCGGTCGTGCTACCCGAGCCGATGGTCAGGAAGGAATTGCTCTGCGCGAGCGCCGCTCCCAGGGTCAACAGGGCCAGCGCAGCCCCAACGGCAGGAATGAACTTTTTCATGGTCGGCTCCTTGTGCTATGCCGGGCCCCTCCTCTCTCTGGGGACAGGCCTGGCTGTGTGGAATGCCGCAGGGTAGCATGACGTTAAAGGCCAGATGAAAGAGTTCGGCCCGGTTTGTGGCGGGCCCGGAGGCGGCCCTGCGGCGCACCCAGCCTGTAGACTGCCGGCCATGACCGCTCCGCAGCCCACCCCCGACCGCGCCTCCCGCCCCGCGCCGGCTCAGGGCGCTCCTCTGGTGATCGAGGCGCAGGGCGTGGAGAAACACTTCGGGACCTTCCACGCGCTGCGGGGCGTGAACCTCAGCGTGCGGCAGGGTGAGGTCGTCGTCGTGATCGGGCCGTCCGGCAGCGGCAAGTCCACCTTCATCCGGACCCTCAATGCTCTGGACCCCCACGACGGCGGGACCATCTCGGTGCAGGGGATTCCCCTTCAAGGGGCCAAGAATCTCGACGCCATCCGCCGCGAGGTCGGCATGGTCTTCCAGAGCTTCAACCTCTTTCCTCATCTCACGGTGCTCGACAACATCACCCTGGCCCCGACCCGGGTGCGCCGGGCCAGCAAGGCCGAGGCCGAGCGGCGGGGACTGGAACTGCTGCGCCGCGTGGGGATCGAGGAGCAGGCGCACAAGTATCCGGCGCAGCTTTCGGGCGGGCAGCAGCAGCGGGTGGCCATCGCGCGGGCGCTGGCGATGGACCCCAAGATCATGCTGTTCGACGAGCCGACCTCGGCGCTTGACCCTGAGATGATCAAGGAAGTGCTCGACGTGATGAAGGAACTGGCCCGCTCGGGCATGACGATGCTGGTGGTGACGCACGAGATGGGGTTCGCGCGGGAAGTGGCCGACCGTATCCTGTTTTTCGACCAGGGCAACATCGTCGAGGACACGACCCCCGAGGCCTTCTACAACAACCCGCAGCACGAGCGCGCCAAGCAGTTCCTGGGCAAGATCCTGGGCCACTAGGTCCAGGGGCGCGGGGCTCAGGCGTCGCGCCGCAGCCTGCCGCACCACCACCATGCCGCAGCACACAGCACGAAACTCAGGGCGAAGACGGGCGTGTAGCCCGCGCGGTCGGCGATGAGGCCACCCACGACCGGAGTGAACAGGGCGGCGCCCACCAGCGTGTTCAGCGTGCCGATGTAGCGGCTGCGTGCGCCGTCGGGGGCAATGTTGAGCAGGTGGTTGGTATGGCCCAGGTTGAACCCCTGCGCCGCCACGCTCGTCAGGATGAACACGCCCAGATAGGCCCAGGCTCCGAGATCCAGCGCCCCCACCGTGAAGGCCCAGACCGGCGCGAGGCCGTAGAACACGCTGGCGTAGCGGATGATCCGGCGCGAGCCCTTGCGCTCGGCGACGCGCTGCCACACCACGTTCGACAGCGGCGCGGCGGCCGTGAGGGCCATCACAAAGGCCCCCAGGATCGCCGCCGGAAAGTGCAGGGCGCGCAGGGCGTACACCGCAAAAAAGGGTTCGCTCATGCTCGCGCCGGCCAGCAGCAGCCGCACCGTCAGGAAGGCCCGGAAGTGCGGGTCGCGCAGTGTCTCGGGAATAGCGCGCAGCTCGCCCCGGAACCCCTGGGGGGGCAGCGGCGGGTCGGGAGGCTCATTGACCAGCCCGAAGACCCAGTAGCCGAAGGTGTAGGCGACGGTACCCAGCGCGAACAGCAGCGCGTAGTTGAGCGGAAAGGCGAGGTCCGAGCCCAGCACCGCGCGCACGACCAGGCCCGCCCCGAAGGCCAGCAGCCCGCCGTACAGGTTGCGCGTCCCAAAAAAGCGCGGGCGGCGGTCCGGCGAGACCGTCTTGCTGACCACCTCCAGAAACGGCAGGCCCGCCACACCCGAGGCCAGGGCGTTGGCGAGCATCGCCAGCACGAACAGGGTCAGGCACAGGGCGGGCTGCTCGGCCAAGAAGGCGGCGATCAGGACCATCGCCACGTAGGTGGCCGCCCGGATGAAGGCCGCCGAGCGGTACACCGGCAGCTTGTAGGGTGTGCCCCGGACCCGCGCGGCAATCAGGAGCTGCGGCAGCATCCAGCCGCCCCCGGCGATGGCCGGCAGCAGCCCGATGACCCAGTTGGGAGCGCCCAGCCGCGCCGCGAAGCCCGAGATGACCACGGAGACGTTCAGGAACCCGTCGCCCGCGAACACTGCCCAGCCGTTGAAGATGCCCAGCCGCTCGTTGCGGTCCCAGCTGCGCCGGGGGGCGGAATCGGGCAATGGGGGCACGGGAGCGTCGGGGGCAGGCATGGCCCGCCCAGGCTAGGGCACGCTCGCTGGAGGCGTCTGTTCCACAGGGACAGGGCCGGGGTTCAGGGTGTAGGCACCTCAGGGCAGGGGCAGAAAGTCCAGTGGCGTCTCCGGCAGGTCGTGCAGGAAACCGAGGAGCAGCGCCTGTGCACCTTCCAGGTCGCGGCGGTCCAGAACCTCGACGGGGCTGTGGGTGTAGCGGTTCGTGACCGATACGGCCCCGGTCGGCACGCCCAGGTATTGCAGCGCGCCCGCGTCGGTGCCGATCCCCTTGAGGAGTTCGTGCTGCACCGCAATTCCCCGCGACTGCGCGGCGCTCAGCAGCCCCAGCCGCACCGCTGGATGGGCCAGGGTCGAGAAGTCCATCACCTTGACGGTCGGCCCCGCGCCCAGCCGCAGCGTGGGGGCGCCGAGCTCGGGGGTGTCGTCGGCAGCCGTCATATCCAGGGCCAGCGCCACGTCGGGGGTCTGCCCAGGCGGCAGGCTGCGGGCCAGCACCTGCGCGCCGCGCAGCCCGACCTCCTCCTGCACCGAGAAGGCGGCGACCAGGGTGACCGGGGGCCGGGCGCCGTCACTGAAGCCCGCCAGCAGCGCCAGCAGCACCGCGCAGCCGGCGCGGTCGTCCAGGGCGTGGGCGGTGTAACGCCCGCTGCCCCGGCCGAGCTCGGTCAGTTCGCCGGCAAAGCCCACCGGGTCGCCGGGCTGCACCCCCATCGCGGCGGCCTCGGCGGCGCTGCAGGCGCCGATGTCCACGTAGAGCGCCGCGTAGGGTATGACGCTCGCGCGGTCGGCGTCGGTCAGCAGGTGGGCGCTCTTGGTGCCGATCACGCCGGGCAGGCGGCCAGTGTCGGTGCGCACCCACACGCGCTGGGCCGGCAGAATGCGGTCGTCGCTCCCGCCCACCTTCTCCAGCCGCAGGGCGCCGCCCTCGTCTATGCGCCGCACCCGGAACCCGATCTCGTCCATGTGCGCGCAGATCAGCAGACGCCGGGCCGAGGGATCGGCCGCGCGGCGCACCGCCACCACGTTGCCCACCGCGTCCACGCTCAGCTCGTCGGCGTGGGGCCGGGCGAGGTCCAGGACCCGCCGGACCACGTCTTCCTCACTGCCGCTGGGGCCGGTGACCTCCACGAGCCGGCGCAGGTACTCCATGACGGGCGAGAGGTCGCCGGACACGGCCGCCGACAGGATTGCTTCCGGGTTGTTCATGGCCACGTTCTAGAGCATCCGGCCGCCGACGCGGCGCCCGCCGTCCGGCCGAGGCGAGCGCCCCCGGAGTGTCGGCCGCCCTAGCGCGTGAAGAGGCTCTGGGGCAGCAGGGCACTCACGGTGTAGTGCGGCGCGTCCACGATCTGGCTGATGCGCAGGTCCACGCAGGCGCTCGCCAGAATGTAGGCGTCGGTGAAACTCAGGCCGTAGTCCTCACCCAGGTGCGCCAGCATTCCCCGCAGGGCGTGGCGGGCGGCCTCCAGCAGCTCGGGGGCGTGTCCGGTGGTCACGTAGGCCCCGGCAGCCCACAGCGGGGTCGGCTCGGGCGGGGTGCGCAGCTCCGGCATGGCGAGGGTGCGCCCCCACCGCAGCCCCAGGCGCACCGTCACCGTGCCGTCCGTCTCGATCCCAGTGCCGGATACCTCGCCGTCGCCCTGCGCCGCGTGGACGTCGCCCACACTCAGGAGCGCGCCGGGCACCTCGACCGGCAGGTACAGCGTGCTGCCCGCCACCAGTTGCCGCACGTCCATGTTGCCGCCCACATGGCGGGGCGGCGCGGTGGGATGCGGCCCCCACGCGGCGGGCGCCACCCCGATCACGCCGGGAAAGGGCGCCAGCGGCAGCCGCGCCCGGAAGCCGGGGGCCAGGAAGTCCGTGTGGCTGCCCGCTCGCAGGTCCCAGAAGTGGGTATGTGCATCAGGCACCTCGTCGTCCAGCAGGCCGATGCCGCCGGGCCGGCAGCCGGTCCAGCCCCAGTCGCCGGTCCGGACCTCCAGCAGCTCGACGACCAGCGTGTCGCCGGGCTGCGCGCCCTCGACGTATACCGGGCCGGTCAGGGGGTGGCCGCGCTGGCCCCCGGTCAGGGGTCCCGGCGAGTAGATGCCTGCCGTAATGAGGCCTTGCAGGTCGCTGGGTGCGCTCAGTTCACCAGCCGCCACCTGCCGGGCCACGTGGCCATACGAGGCGTCCAGCGTCCCGAAAGTGACCGTGTCACCGGGCGCGATGTGCAGGGCTGGGGGCAGCGCCGCGTCCCAGACGGTATGAACGGCTCCGGTGGCCTTCAGGTGGTGTTCGGGCATGGCGGAGTGTAGCCCGCTGTGGGCCCGGCCCAGGCCGGTCAGGCGCCGGGCAGCCGCAGCACGCCTTCCAGGGCGGCGTAGGCGTCGGGTCGCGCCAGAAACACCAGTTCGTCTTCGGGGGTCAGGCGCAGTTCGGCGTGGGGCAGGCGCACGCTGCCGTCGCGCACGATGCCCACGACCTCCACGCCCGGTGGCAGGGCCAGCAGCCGCACCCGCGCGCCGCGCCAGCTCGCCGGGACGGCGCGGCGGTACAGCTCGGGCTCATTACTGGCGGGGGCATCTGCCGGCGCGGCGGCGCCCGCCGAGCTGGCACCGGGGGGCGCGTCGTAGGGGGTGCCGGGGGTGTCGGTATCGGGCGTCCGGCGGGCCACGTAACGCACCGTGCCGGGCAGCGCGGCGAAGGTGGGCGCGGCGTGGACCCGGCTGCGGGCGCGCGAAATGGCCTGTCCCGGCAGCAACCCGCTCTCGCCGCTCAGCAGGTGCGCGGTGCCGGCGGCGAGCAGCGCGACCGGCAGCAGCGCCTCGCCGCCCCAGGCCACGACGAGCAGTGAGGCGCCGACCGGAGCGTTCAGGGTGACGGCCAGGAAGGCCGCCGACCCCACCAGCGCCGCGACCGCCACGTCTAGCCCCAGCAGGGTGCCCAGGCCGGCTCCCAGCAGGCCGCCGGTCGCCACCGAGGGGAAGATGCCCCCCCCGAAAGCCAGCCGCGCGCCCAGGGCCAGCAGCGCCCAGCGCCACAGTCCCGCGCCCGCCGCGTCCGGTCCCAGGAAGCCGCTTACACTCAGCTGTAGCCAGCCAGTGCCGTCGCCCAGCACGGCCGGTGTGCCCAGAAAAGCCACCGCCGCCGTGAGCAGCCCGAAGACGCCGCCGAGCACCGGCCGCGCCCAGCCGTCGCTCCACTGCGCGGGCAGCAGCCGGGCAGCGCGCAGCAGCAACCAGCCCGCCAGCACCACGCCCAGCACCACGCCGATCAGGGCAGGCAGCTGCGCCAGGGCAGGCACCTGCACGTCGGGCACGCTGAAGAGCGGCGCGAAGCCGAAGCCCAGGCCGTACACCGCGTAAGCCACAACCGCCGCCAGCACGCAGGGCATCAGCACCTCGACCTCGAACTCGAAGCGGCGGTAGAGCACCTCGGCGATCAACACGGCCGCCGCCAGTGGGGCGTGCAGCACGGCCCCCAGGCCCGCAGCCGCGCCGGCCAGGGTGAGGGTGCGGGTCTCGACCGCGTCGAGCCGGGTCACGCGCCCCAGCAGCCGGGTAGCGATCTGGCCCAGCATGGTGAAGGCCGAGTCGCGCCCCACCAGCAGGCCTGCGCTGTAGGCCACGGCCGTGCCCACCAGGGTCCGCAGCCCGGCGCGCAGGCCCGGCCAGGTGCCCCCGGCGTGGTAGCCGCGCACAAGTTGCGTGAGGGGTGCGCCCGGTTCGGCAGGCACCAGCCACGCGTACAGCGCCCCCACGAACGGCAGGCACAGCAGGCCCCAGGGCAGCGCGTCCCCGAACGCCATGAGCAGCCCGCCCTCGCCGGGGGTCCCGGGAGGGGAGTAGCCGGTGAGCATCGCGCCCAGGGGGTGCAGGGCGTCGAGCACGAGCCGCAGCAGGATACACAGCCCACCGACGAGCAGGCCGAGCAGCACGCTCAGCACCACGACGCGGCCCGTTTCGAGCCGGGTCAGCACCGCGCGGGGCAGGGGAGAACGCATCGTGCGCCATCCTAGAGCATCTGGCAAAAGGAGATGCTCCCTATTCTCCCGCCCCCGGACGCGAATTTCGCGGAGCAGGTCGGCCGGGGCCCCTGTGTTCCCGCCGGCCGGAGCAGGTGGAATCCGGGCCGGGACCTCCCTAGAGTGGAGCCATGTCTGCCGTTCCCGTCCCCCTCGCCCACGAAAAGAACCCCGCGCAGCGCGCCCTGCTGCTGCTGGCGGCCCTGATCCTGCTCGGCGGGGCATGGCTGCCGCTGGGCGAGCCGCTGCCGTTGCCGCTGCGCTGGCTGTGCACGGTGCTGGCGACCAGTGTCGTGTGGCTGATGGTGGCCATGCCCCGCAGCCTCGGCTACGACCTGACGGACGAGGGCCTGCGGGTCCAGCGGATGTCGGGCACCTTCACCTGGCCCTACACCGACCTGCGGGTGCTGTCCCCGGCCGGCCGCCTGGGGGCGAAGGTGGGCGGCGTGGGGGTGCCGGGCTATCACAGCGGCACCTACCGCTGGCAGGGACCGCCCGGCCAGGAAGAACCCAGGGTCGTGCGGGGGCTGGCCTCGGCCCGGCAGGGCGGGGTGCTGCTGTCGGTGCAGGGCAAGCCCCACTACCTGACGCCCGCCGACCCGCAGGCCTTCGTGGCGGCGCTACGGGCGCGGGGGGTCCCCAGGAAATAGGCCAGAAAGCGGGTGGACGGGTTCGGGCGTGGCCGCTAGACTCCCTGTCCCCGCCCCGCGTAGGGGCCCGCGCTGCCCTCACTTCTCGCCCGTCTCCCGAGGTGACCCGATGACCCGTTCCCGCAAAACGCCCGCTGCTCCGGCTATACAGCGCCTGACCGTGACTTCCGGTCTCAAGGAACTCAAGCTGCTCAACAAGCGGATCGCCACCCGGATCGAGAACCTGCGCGCCATCCGCACCCGGCGGTCGAGCACCGAGGTCGTCGCGGGCGTGGGCCGCCAGGACTTCATGGAGCAGGCGCGCCAGGGGATGCAGGCCGCCGAGGCGCTTCTGGCCCGGCGCGACGCCATCAAGGCCGAGATCGTGCGCTCGAACGCGATCCACACGGTCACGGTCGGCACCCAGACCATGACGGTCGCTGCCGCCATTGAGCGCAAGCGCGCCGCCGAGGCCGGACGCCGGGGCCGCTGCGCGGGCGAGGACACCGTACCCACACGCGAGACGCTGGTCGCCCACCTGCGGGCCCAGTACGCCCAGGCACTCGCTGATGAGGCCGCCCTGACGAACACGATGGAGGCCGAGCGCGAGACGCGCGTGAACAGCTTCCTCAACCAGGAGCGCGGGGCGCGCGGCCAGAAGGAAACCGGCCTGGACACGCGCGCCATTGAGGAGGCGTACCGGGCCGCCAATACCCCGGTCATTGACGACCCGCTGAACCTGTTGGGGCGCCTGGAGGCCATGCAGGAGGAGGTCGAGATCTTCGGCTCGGAGGTGGACCGCGTGCTCGACGAGCACAATGCCACCACCTTCATCGAGGTGCCCGCCTCGGCGTAGGGCCGGGTAGACTGTGGCTGGGCTGTCCGCGCGAAGGGCCGACGAAGGTGCCCGGTGTTCATCGCCAGAAAAGCGATCTTTTCCTTCCAGAAAAATGACCCGCAGGGTTCAGGCTTCAGGATTCAGGAGACAGGCTTCAGCGTTCAGGCGACGAAGGATTCAGGAACACAGGTGTCAGGACTCCGCCGAATCTCGGATATCAGGGTCGCCCCGCCCCGGCAGGTCCGGGCGGGAGCAGGGAGACGGGTATCTCCCGGTCGGCACACCCCCGAGCTGCGCGGCCAGCCCACAAACAACCCCTCCATTACGGAGGGGTTGTTGCTTGGGGGCCGGGCTCAGTTCAGCGAGCCGGTCGTGAAGCTGAAGGCTCCGTCGCCGTAGTTCACGTTCAGTACGCTGCCGTCGGGGACGCGGCCGCTCAGGATCTCGCGGGCCAGCGGCGTCTCGATCTCGCGGGCGATGGCGCGCTTGAGGGGACGCGCTCCGAAGGCCGGGTCGTAGCCGATCTCGGCGAGCTTGTTCTTGGCGCCGTCCGAGAGGTGCAGGGTCACGCGGCGCTCGGTGAGGCGGCGGCGCAGGCCGGTCATCTGGATGTCCACGATCTTGCGCAGGTCGGCCGGGCTCAGCGCGTCGAACACGATGATGTCGTCCACGCGGTTCAGGAACTCGGGGCGGAAGTGGCCCTGCAATTCGCCCAGCACGGCCTCGCGGATCTCCGTGGCGTCCTCGCCGCGTGCCTGCATCTCCAGGATCAGGGGTGAGCCGATATTGCTCGTCAGGACGATCAGCGTGTTACGGAAATCCACCGTGCGGCCCTGCCCGTCGGTGAGGCGGCCGTCATCGAGCACCTGAAGCAGCACGTTGAACACGTCCGGGTGCGCCTTCTCGATCTCGTCGAGCAGCAGCACGCTGTAGGGCCGGCGGCGCACGGCTTCGGTGAGCTGGCCCCCTTCCTCATAGCCCACGTAGCCGGGAGGCGCCCCGATCAGCCGGGCCACCGTGTGCTTTTCCATGTACTCGGACATGTCCAGGCGCACCATTGCCTCTGACGAATCGAACAGGTACTCGGCCAGCGCCTTGGCGAGCTCGGTCTTGCCGACCCCGGTCGGCCCCAGGAACATGAAGCTGCCCAGCGGGCGGTTCGGGTCGTTCAGGCCGGCGCGCGCGCGGCGGATGGCGTCGGACACACTCACGATGGCGCGGTCCTGTCCGATCACGCGGGCGTGCAGCTGCTCTTCGAGGTGCAGCAGCTTTTCACGCTCGCCCTCCATGAGCTTGTTCACCGGGATGCCCGTCCAGCGGCTCACCACCGCCGCGATGTCCTCGTCGGTCACTTCCAGGTGTGCGAACTCGGCGCCCTTGAGCTTGCGCTCCAGCTCGGCCACGTCTTTTTCCAGGGCAGGCAGTTTGCCGTATTCCAGCTCGGCGGCAAGTTGCAGGTCATAGTCGCGCCGGGCCTTCTCGATGTCGGTGCGCACGGCGTCCAGCGCCTCACGCTTCTCGCGCAGCGCGGCGACCTCCTTGCGCTCGGCCTCCCAGCGGCTGCGGACCTCGTTGAGTTCGTCGGTGATGTTGCGCAGACTGGCCTCGATGTCTATCAGGCGGTTCTGCGAGTCCACATCCTTCTCGCGTTTCAGGGCCTCGCGCTCGATCTCCAGTTGCAGCTTGCGCCGCGAGAGCTGGTCGATGCGTTCGGGGCTCGACTCCAGCGCCATGCGCAGCCGCGCGGCCGACTCGTCAATGAGGTCGATGGCCTTGTCGGGCAGCTGGCGGTCGCTGATGTAGCGGTGCGAGAGCTGCGCGGCCGCCACGAGCGCCGGGTCGGTGATCTCGACGTTGTGGTGGACCTGATAGCGCTCCTTGATGCCGCGAAGGATGCTGATGGTGTCCTCGACGCTCGGTTCGTCCACGAACACGGGCTGGAACCGGCGTTCCAGCGCCGGGTCCTTCTCGATCTCGCGGTACTCGTCGAGGGTCGTCGCGCCGATGAGGTGCAGTTCGCCGCGCGCCAGCGCCGGCTTGAGCATGTTGCCCGCGTCGGGCGACCCTTCGGTCTTGCCGGCGCCCACGATGGTGTGAATCTCGTCCACGAACAGGATGATCTCGCCTGCCGACTGCACGACCTCGTCGATCACGCCCTTGAGGCGTTCCTCGAACTCACCCCGGAACTTGGCCCCTGCGAGCAGACTGCCCATCTCCAGCGACACGATGCGCTTGTTCTTCAGGCCCTCGGGCACGTCACCCTTCACGATGCGGATGGCGAGGCCCTCGGCAATCGCAGTCTTGCCCACGCCGGGTTCCCCGATGAGGACGGGGTTGTTCTTGGTGCGCCGCAGCAGGATCTGCATGGCGCGGCGGATTTCCTCGTCGCGGCCGATGACGGGGTCGAACTTGCCGTCGCGGGCGCGCTGGGTCAGGTCGGTGCCGTACTTGTTCAGGGCGTCGAACTGCTGCTCACTCGTCTTGTTGGTCACGGTTTTTCCTTTCCGCGCCTCCGTCACCGCGCGGTTGAGGCTCGTTTCGTCAGGCAGACCCTTCCCCCGGTACTCGCCGCGCGCCGCGAGGAGCAGAGCGTCGGCGGCCACGAAGGAGTCGCCGAGTTGCCCGGCCAGCGTATCGGCTTTCTGAAAGGTGCGGCTCAGGGCCGGGTCGAGGTAAAGCTGGTCGCCCCCGCCCTGAACGCGCGGCAGTCGGGCGATTTCGGCGTCCAGCGCGCTGCGGATCTGGGACAGGTCGCCCCCGGCACCGGTCAGGGCCCGCGCGGCCGTCTCGTTGTCGGTCAGGGCACGCAGGAGGTGAAAGAGGGTCAGGTTCTGTTGCTGGTTCTGCACGGCGAGTTGCTGCGCGGCCGCGATGGCCTGCGTGCTTGCCTCGGTAAAGCGTTCGGGATTCAAGTCGGAAACCTCCAGGCAGGGAGAGGAGTGGTCACGTTCACTCCCCCTATTCTGAAACTTGAGTGTTGTTATGTCAAGTTTATTGAGGTTTTATCTTGGTGCTCTAGGGCGCATTCGGGCCGGATTCAGGGCTGCCCGACCTCCAGCGGCGGCGTGCTCAGGGTCACGTGCAGGCGCGGGAAATTCGCCGGGTTCAGCGGGTCGTCCGGCTCCAGTCCGGCCCACCTGGGCCGCGGGCAGGGAATTCCCTGGCAGGCCGGGGCAGGTAAGGGCTGACCCCTGCGCGGCCCGCTCGGCGTCGCTGCGCGGGTCACGGCTGTAGGTCAGGCTGACCGTCTGGGTCAGTTGTGCCGGCCGGTTCGGAAACGTGACGGGGCGGCGCTGCAGCAGAAAGTCGTCGGGGAGCAGGAGCTGTGGGCGCTGCGCCAAGCTGAAACCGCAGGCCCGTGTAGAGGGCACGGCCGCGCCGTCCAGCTGCAGTTGTACCGCCAGCCCGCAGCCGGGCAGCCACAGCAGCAGCGTCTTCCGGCTGATATTCACGATCCTGAGAAGCACCTCGTGGGGACCGACTCGGCGCGCAGGTCGGGCGCGGCCTGGGCAAAGGTCACCACCAACAGGGCCGCCAGTCCCAGCCCAGTACAAGTACGGCGACGGGCGGCGAACATGGCCCAGCCTACCCCGGCGGCTGGACGGAGCAGCGCGCAGTTGCCGGGCCACAAAAAAAGCCGGGGCCGAAGCCCCAGCAGGTGATCTGTCCCGGATGTTTATTCGTCGCCGAGGTAGGCCTTGCGGACGCTCTCGTCGGCCGCGATGTCCGCTGCCGCGCCCGAGAGCTTGATCTCGCCGGTCTGGAGCACGTAGGCGCGGTGCGCGATGCCCAGCGCCATCGAGGCGTTCTGCTCGACGAGCAGGATGGTCGTGCCGCGTTCTTTGTTCAGCCGCTCGACAATGTCGAAGATGGCCTCCACGAACAGGGGCGACAGACCCATCGAGGGTTCGTCGAGCAGCAGCAGCTTGGGGGCCACCATCAGTGCGCGGGCAATCGCCAGCATCTGCTGTTCGCCGCCCGACATCGTGCCGCCGAGCTGGTTCTCGCGTTCACGCAGGCGTGGGAAGAGATTGAAGCCCTCCTCGATGCGCTCGGCGATGACCTTGCGGTCGCGTACCGTATACGCCCCCACCTCCAGGTTCTCGCGGACCGAGAGCTGCGGGAAGATGCGCCGGCCCTCGGGCACGTGGCTCATGCTGCGCTGCATGATCGTGTAGGCGGGGACGCCGGTCACGTTCTGGCCCTGGTAGGTCACCGTGCCGGTCTTGGGCTTCATCATGCCGCTGATGGTGCGCAGCGTCGTGGTCTTGCCCGCGCCGTTGCCGCCGATCAGCGCCACGATCTCGCCGGAGTTCACGGTCATGTTCAGGCCCTTGAGGGCGTGGATCTGGCCGTAGTAGGTGTGGATGTCGCTCAGTTCCAGCAGCGGCGTGCTGCCGGTCGCCGCCGGGCGGGGCATGGTCATGGGGTCAGACATTCGGGCCAGCCTCCTTGCCGTATTCGCCGGCCGCCGCGCCGCGGCCCAGGTACGCCTCCATCACGGCGGGGTCGTTGCGGACCTCGTGCGGGCGGCCCTCGCTCAGCTTGCTGCCGTAGTTCAGCACCGTGATGTTCTCCGACAGGGTCATCACCAGGCGCATGTCGTGCTCGATCAAGACTACCGTCACCCCCAGGTCGTCACGGATCCGCCGGATCAGGGCCTTGAGGTCCTCGGTCTCGCGGGGGTTCATGCCGGCGGCCGGCTCGTCGAGCAGCACCAGCCGGGGCGTGGTTGCCAGCGCCCGGGCGATCTCCAGCTTGCGCTGGTCGCCGTAGGGCAGGCTGGTCGCCAGTTCGTTGCGCCACTTGCTCAGGCCCACGAAATCCAGCATGAGCCGCGCCGTGTCGCGCGCCTCCTGCTCGTCACGCTTGAAGCGGCCGGTGCGCAGGATGGCGTCCCAGTACCCGGACTTGAGGCGCACGCCGCGCCCCAGCATGATGTTTTCCTCGGCCGTCATGCTCGGAAACAGCCGGATGTTCTGGAAGGTGCGCGAGATGCCCGCGTCCACGACCTGGTCGGGCCGCAGCCCCAGCAGGTTGCGCCCGCCGAGGTCGATGCTGCCCTTGTCGGGGGTGTAGATCCCCGTGATCAGGTTGAAGAAGGTCGTCTTGCCCGCGCCGTTGGGACCGATGACGCTGATGATGCTGCGCTCGGGCACCTCGAAGGTCACGTCGTTGACGGCCGTCAGACCGCCGAAGGTCTTGGTCATGCCCTGGACGTTCAGGAGGCTCATCGTTCACTCCCCGTTCGCTCGTTCTCACCGCGGGTACTGAACCCCGGCGACAGCACCTCGGCCGTGCCCGATTGCAGCGCGTTGTCGGCTTCCAGACTGTCGGGCGGCGGATCGTCGTCCTGGTGCATCTCGGCCTGACGTCGGGCGCTGGGCAGCAGGCCCTCGGGGCGGTAGAGCATCATGAGCACGAGCACGAGCCCGAAGATCAGGCGCTGGTACTTGCTGGGGTCGAGGTTGGGGTTGATGTTGGGGAAGCTGCCCTGGAGCACCTCACTGATGGTCGGCAGGACCATCAGGTTGAGCATGGTCACGACGACCGCGCCCAGCAGCACGCCGGCGATGTTGCCCATGCCGCCCAGAATCACCATGCTCAGCACGCCGATGGACTGGAAGTAGTCGAAGCTCTTGGGGTCGATGAAGCTCTGCTTGGCCGCGAAGATCACGCCCATCGCGCCCGCAAAGGACGCGCCCGAGGCGAAGGCCAGCAGCTTGGTGCGCAGCAGGGGCACGCCCATCGCCTGCGCGGCGACCTCGTCCTCACGGATGGCGATCCACGAACGGCCGATCTTCGAGCGGTCGAGGCGGTAGTTGACCAGAATGACGATGCCCACCACCACGAGCACGAGGATATACAGGAAGAACAGGCGGTACTGATCGGGCGAGAAGCCCAGGCTGCCCGCCAGCGAGTTGAGCCACGGCACGGGCGCGCTCTCGATGGCGTCGATGCCCTGCGGCCCGTTGGTCACGTCGAGGTTGTTGGCGAAGATCCGGATCACTTCACCCAGGCCCAGCGTCACGATGGCGAGGTAGTCGCCCTTGAGCTTGAGGACCGGCAACCCGATGAGTACGCCCACGAGCGCCGCCGCGATCACCCCGAGCGGGATGAACAGCCAGAAGAAGTTGGCGTTGATGCCGGTGGCGAAAGCGGCGTTGCCACTCACCTCCGCGAACTGCGGACTGCCGAACACGCCCCACAGGTACGCGCCGACGGCGAAGAAGGCGATGTACCCCAGGTCGAGCAGACCCGCAAGACCCACCACGATGTTGAGTCCCAGGGCCAGCGCCCCGAAGATGAGCATCTGGATCACCAGATCGAAATAGGACGTGTTGTCGCGGCCCATGAAGGGCAGCACGAACACGATGCCCAGCGCGAACACGGCCGTCTTGGCCCAGGGCGCGGCGCGCCACTGGTAAGCGAAGAGCAGCGAGAGCAGGAAGGCTCCGAACAGCACCGGCTGAAGCAGCCGCGCCGGGCCGTCGGTGATCGAGCCGCGCAGGAAGATGAGCAGGGCGGCCGTGACGGCGGCGTAGCCCAGCAGCGGCCAGGTACGGTCGGCCCCCTGAGGACCGCGCCGGAAAGGATTGTTGGCGGGAAGCGTCGTCATGTTACACCTTCTCCGCGGCCGAGCGGCCCAGCAGACCGGCCGGCTTGAGGAACAGAATCAGGATCAGGGCCAGGAAGGCGCCCAGGTCCTTGTACTCGGCCTTGATGGCCCCCAGCCAGTGCAGACCCGGCAGCGAACTGAAGAGGCTGATGACCCCCAGCAGCGTCTCGAGCCAGCCCAGCACCAGCCCGCCCAGCACCGCGCCGGGAATGCTGCCGATGCCGCCCAGCACCGCCGCCGTAAACGCCTTAATGCCCGGCAGCGTGCCGCTGTAGGCGTTCAGGGCCTGGTACTTCATGGCGAACATCACGCCGCCCAGGCCGCCGAGCGCGCCCCCGATCAGGAAGGTCAGGCTGATGATGCGGTTGGCGTCGATCCCCATCAGGCCCGAGGTCTGGCGGTCGTGGGCCACGGCGCGAATGGCGCGCCCGAGCTGCGTGCGGTTGACGAGCAGGTTCAGCCCGATGAGCATGACGGCCGCCACCCCGATCAGGATCAGGTCCTTGACCTGAAGGTTCAGCAGCGAGATGTTGATGCCCAGCAGCGATGTGATGGGGTTGCTGAAGCCCTGGGGCAGCGGCACGCTCAGGTCGAACTGCCCGCGCAGGCCGACCAGGAAGCGCAGCAGGTCCTGCAAGATCAGCGAGACGCCGATCGCCGTAATCAGCGGCACGAGCCGCTGCGCGCCGCGAAGTGGCCGGTAGGCCAAGCGCTCGATGACCACGTTGAGCAGGCCCGAGACGGCCATGGCCGCGATACAGGCGAGGAGCAGTTTGAGATAGCCGTTCATGGTCGAGGCCTGCACGGCGTCGAAGACCAGGAAGCCGACGATGCCCCCGGCGATGAACACCTCGCTGTGCGCGAAGTTGATGAGCTGCAATACGCCGTACACCATGGTGTAGCCGAGCGCGATGATGGCGTACAGCACGCCGAGGCTCAGGCCGCCGACGAATACCTGCAACAGCACGGTTCCGAAAGTTTGAAAGTCCACAAGTCACCCACCAATCAACGAGGCCAGAAACGAAATTCGGGACCGGAGGTCGCTGCGGACGCGGTCCCCAGATATGCGAGGAGGGGAGGCCGGCGGTCTGCCTGCGCTCCCCTGCAAAAACCCTGCGTGCGGCCGGTTGCCCGGAAGGGTATGGGACCCCGGCCGCACCCGCGTGTTACTGGCGAACGACGTTGACGGTGCCGGCGGTGCTGCGCGCGCCGTTCTTCACCGCGATGACGTACATCTTGGCGGTCTGGCGGTCGCCGTTCTTGTCGAACTTGACCTGACCGGTGACGACATTGAAGGTGCCGGTGCGCACGGCGGTCTCCACCTGGGTGCGGGTGGGAACCTTGTTGCCGGCGGCCTTGTAGGCGTTGAGCATGCCCTGAAGCGCGATCTTGGCCGAGTCGTAGCCCATGAGGCCGAAGCCCTGCATGTCGGTCTTGAAGGTGGTCTGGAAGCTGGCGGCCAGCGCCTTGGCGGCGGGCACAGCGTCCAGGGGGGGCGCGACGGTCGTGAAGTAGAGGTTGTTGGCGCCGGTGCCGGCGAGCTTGGTCAGGTCGTCGCTGTCGTAGCCGTCGCCGCCGACGATGGGCGTCTGGATGCCCTTGTCGCGCAGCTGCTTGGCGAAGGGACCGACCTGGCCGTACAGACCGCCGAAGTAGATGGCGTCGGGCTTGAGGGTCTGGATCTTGGTGATCAGGGCGGTGAAGTCGCGGTCCTCGGCGGCCACGCCTTCGCTCTGCACGATGGTCACGCCCTTGGCCTTCATGGCCTTCTCGGCCTGATCGGCGAGGCCCTGGCCGTAGGGGGTCTTGTCGTTCAGGACATAGACCTTCTTGGCCTTGAGGGTCCCCACCACGAAGTCGCCGCCAGCCGGGCCCTGGGCGTCGTCACGGGCGCACACGCGGTTCATGTTGGACAGCCCGCGGTCAGTGACCTTCTCGTTGGTGTTCGCGGGGCTGATCATCGCCACGTGGCTGGGGGCCAGCACGGCGCTGGCCGGAATCGCCACACCGCTGTTCAGGGTGCCCACGACGCCTAGAACGGTGCGGTCGGCGACCACGCGGCGGGCAGCGGCGGTACCAGTGGCGGGGTCGGCCTGGTCGTCGTACGCGACGAGCGACAGCGTCATCCCGGCCTTGGCGAACTCGGCCTTCATCTCGTTGACGGCCAGCTGCGCGCCGTTCTTGATCTGAAGGCCCAGGTTGCTGCTGCTGCCCGACAGGGGGCTGATGGTGGCGAGCTTCACGACGGTGGCGGCGTTCGCGCTCCCCAGGGCCAGGGTGGTCAAAACGGTAAGGCTCAGGACGGTTTTCTTCATGGAATCCTCCGTAACTTCACTGCGCTCACGCGCTGTTGTGACGATAAGGCAATTCTAGAGATGCCTTTATGAGATGTCAATGCGTCTCTCACGGCTATTTGCGCCATCTGAAACGATTCCAGACGGCTAAATCTTATAAAAGTTGCGATGAGGCAGTATATACAAGCCCCAGCGTTGCGCCTTCTGTATAAAAATTCGCTCTTTATGGGTTTCCTGTCTATTTGGGAAACCGTCCTGCGGCAGCCCTCATGAGAATCTGTAGTGTTGTGCCTGAATAGCAGGACTGTACCGCACCGGGCGCCCCATGTTCTGGGGACTTCCGGTCGTACAGGTGAAAAAACGTATCTGATTAGCGACACCGCGAGCCGGACGGCCCCGTCACGTTCGCTAGGATGAGCAGCATGGCCGCCCCACTGACGGAACAGGATCTCTACGAGATCATCCGCAAGC